>NZ_JAVRHI010000355.1:0-6988 GCF_034105845.1 Streptomyces sp. CRN 30
AGAGCGCCGCCCTCGGCGACGGCTTCCCCGGCGTCGCCGAGGGCGGAGCCCGCGCGGGCGCCCGGACCGACCCCCCGCCCGGACTTGCCACCGCGCCGCCCGGTCCTGCCACCGTCTCGCCCGGTTCCGGCACCGTCTCGCCCGGTCCTGCCACTGTCCTGCCCGGTTCCGGCACCGTCTCGCCCGGTCCTGCCACTGCCCCGCCCGGTCCCGGCACCGTCCCGCCCGGTTCCGGCACCGTCCCGCCCGGTTCCGTCGCCTCTCTGGCCGGGCGGCACGACGTCGGGCTGCGGCTCGGGCGGCTCGGGCGCTGGACGGAGGCCGGGGAGGTGCACCGCGCGGTCGCCGCCGAGCGCGAGCGCGTCCTCGGCCCCGACCACCCCGACACGCTGGCCAGCCGGTACGAGGCCGCCTTCGTGCTCAGCCGTACCGGCGACCCCGCCGACGCCCTGCGCGCGTACAAGAAGGTCGCCGAGGCACGGATCAGGGTGCTCGGCGCCGACCACCCGGACACCCTCGCCGCCCGCCAGGAGATGGCGTACGTCCTCGGCCGGCTGGGCCGGCACGCCGACGCCCACCAGGTGTACACCGTGGTCCTCGCCGCGCGGGAGCGCACCATGGGCGCCGACCACCCGGACACCCTGCGCTGCCGCCACAACCTCGCCTTCAACCTCGGCCGGCTCGACCGCTGGGCGGACGCCCACCGCATGGCCGACGACGTCGCGGGCGCCCGCGCCCGCGTCCTCGGCGCCGACCACCCCGACACCCTCGTCACCCGCTACGAGGTGGCGTACGCCCTCGGCCAGCTGGGCCGCTGGCAGGAGGCCCTGGACACCTACCGGGACGTCGCCGCCGCCCGGACCCGGGCACTCGGCCCCGACCACCCCGACACCCTCGCCGCGCGCTACGAGACCGGCATCAGCCTGGGCCGGCTCGGCCGCAGCGCCGAGGCGCTGAACCTCTACCGGGAACTGGCCGCCGACCGCGCCCGCGTCCTCGGCCCCGACCACCCCGAGACCCTGCGCGCCCGGCACGGGACCTGCGTCAACCTCGGCCGCCTCGGCCGCTGGGAGGACGCCCTGGCCGAGTCCCGCGAGGTGGCCGCCGTCCGGGCGCGGGTGTTCGGGCCCAGCCACCCCGACACTCTCGTCAGCCGCCGAGAAATCGCCGTCGGACTGGGCTGGCTGGGCCGCTGGGAGGCCGCGCTCACCGAGTACCGGCAGGTCGCCGCCGTCCGCGACCGCGTCCTCGGCGCCGGGCACCCGGACACCGTCGCCGCCCGCGACGACGAGGCGCACTGCCTCCAGCAGCTCGGCCGGACCGCGGAGGCGGCGGAGCTCCACCGCAGGGTGGCACTGGCCCGGCAGTGGCACACCGCGAACCCCCACTGAGCCCACGCCGGGCGTCGGGCCCCCGCCACAGACGCCCTGGCGGCACAGATCGCCGCGTGCTACCAAGAGCCATGAGCACGCACCGGGGCACGCGCGCGTACGACGCCGTTGTCGTCGGCGGGGGCCACAACGGCCTGGTCGCCGCCGCCTACCTGGCCCGCGCCCGACGCTCCGTCCTGGTGCTGGAACGGCTGGACCACACCGGCGGCGCGGCCGTCTCCACCCGGCCCTTCCCCGGCGTCGACGCCCGGCTGTCCCGCTACTCCTACCTCGTCAGCCTGTTGCCCCCGAAGATCGTCCGGGACCTCGGCCTGGACATCCGGCTCCGCCCGCGCGCCGTCTCCTCGTACACCCCCGCCGAACGGTCGGGACGGCCCACCGGCCTGCTGGTCGGCGGGGACGAGCACCGCACCCGCGCGTCGTTCGCCCGCCTCACCGGCGGCGAACGCGAGTACGCCGCCTGGCGGCGCTTCTACGGCATGACCGGCCGCGTCGCCCGCGCGGTCTTCCCGACCCTGGTCGAACCGCTGCCCACGCGCGCGGAGCTGCGTCGCCGGGTCGGCGACGAGGACGCCTGGCGGATGCTGTTCGAGGAACCGGTCGGCGTCGCGATCGAGGACCGCTTCGCCGACGACCTGGTGCGCGGCGTCGTTCTCACCGACGCGCTGATCGGCACCTTCGCCGACGCCCACGACCCGTCCCTGAAGCAGAACCGCTGCTTCCTGTACCACGTGATCGGCGGCGGCACCGGCGCCTGGGACGTGCCCGTCGGCGGCATGGGCGCACTCACCGACGCGCTGGCCGCCGCGGCCCGGAACGCCGGCGCCGAGTTCGCCACCGGGCACGAGGCGGTACGCGTCGACACCGACGGCCGCACGGCGGAGGTCACCTACCGCACGGCCGACGGCGAGGGCACCGTCGCCGCCCGCCACGTCCTGGTCGGCGCCTCCCCGCGGACGCTCGCCGCGCTCACCGGCGGACCGCCGCCCCCGCCCGCCGAGGGCGCGCAGCTCAAGGTGAACATGGTGCTGACGCGCCTCCCGGCCCTGCGCGACCCCGCGGTCGACCCGCGGGAGGCGTTCGCCGGCACCCTCCACGTCGCCGAGGGGTACGGACAGCTCGCCGCCGCGCACGCGAGCGCCGCGGCCGGGCGGCCGCCCGCCGTCCCGCCCTCCGAGATCTACTGCCACTCGCTCACCGACCCGACGATCCTCGGCCCGGACCTTGTCCGCCACGGGTACCACACCCTGACCCTGTTCGGCCTGCACACCCCGGCCCGGCTGTTCGCACGGGACAACGACGCCGTACGGGCGGACCTGCTCGCCGCGACCCTGGCCCAGCTCGACACGCACCTGGCCGAGCCCCTCGCGGGCTGCCTGGCCACCGACGCGGACGGCCGTCCCTGCGTCGAGGCGCGGACGCCGCTGGACCTGGACCACGACCTCGGGCTGCCCGGCGGCAACATCTTCCACCGTGACCTGTCCTGGCCCCACGCCCAGGACGGCACCGGCCGCTGGGGCGTGGAGACCCCGCACCCGAACGTCCTCCTGTGCGGCGCGGGCGCGGTCCGCGGCGGCGGAGTGAGCGGGGTGCCGGGACACAACGCGGCCATGGCGGTGCTGGAGCGCCCGGAGCACCAGGCGTACCCGGAGCACCCGGAGCACTGACGGGCGCATGCGCCGGGCCGGGAGGGGTACCGCGACATAGCGGACATTTAGCATCCCTCCCCCGCGTGACAAGGAGACCGTCATGGCCGACCTCAGCCCCATCGACCTGCAGAAGGCCCTGCACGGCATGGACTACCCGGCGGACAAGAAGTCGCTCGTCGACTGCGCCCGCAAGAACAAGGCCGACGACAAGGTCGTCAGCCGCCTCGACGGCCTGAAGCGGGACAGCTTCGACGGCCCGAACGAAGTCCAGAAGGCCGTCTTCAACCCGTAGGCGCCGCCGCCCGGGACCGGCCGGCGGCCACCGCCGGCCGACCCGCGCCCCGGCGTCCGCGAAAGGTCCTCCCTGCGTGGCCTGTTGGCGGTCCGTACCGATCGCTAGGCTGGCCCGCGGACGACGAACCGGGAGGAGCACGGACGTGGCCGAGACCACCACCCACCAGCGCCCGCTCATCGGCTGGGACAAGCCGGAGCTGGACCTCAGCAAAGCGCACTGGCAGTCCAGCAGCCGCGGGCTCGGCGATGTGCAGATCGCCTTCGTCGAGGGCTTCATCGCCATGCGCAACAGTGCCCGCCCGGAAAGCCCCTCCCTGATCTTCACCCCCGACGAGTGGGGGGCCTTCGTGTCGGGAGCGCGCGAGGGGGAGTTCGACCTGACGTGAACGGCCCGCGGGGCGGGGTTTCCTCTGTGCCTCTCGCATGTTCCTGCGTTTTTCCGCGAGGCCGGCCCGGAGGGAGAAGGCCGTACCCCCGGAGGTGAGGAACCCATGGACACCCTGCCGGTCGTCGCCGCGATCGACGGTTCGGACGACAGTCTGCGCGCCCTGGACTGGGCACGGGAGGCCGCGCGGCAGCGCGACGCCCCCCTGCGCGTGGCGCACGTGCGGCAGTACGCCGCCTGGGCCCAGCCCGACGTCCTCGCGGTCGGGCCGCCCGACCCCGACGACGATCCGGTGCTCGATGAGGCCCGCGCCCGCCTGGACGGGGCGACGGACGGCCCGACCGTCGAATACCTTCCCCTGGAGGGTGTACCGGCCGCGGCCCTGCCCGAACTGGGCTTGGAAGCACAGCTTCTGGTGCTCGGCTCCCGGGGGCGCGGCGGCTTCGCCAGCCTGCTGCTCGGCTCCAGCTCGCTCGCGGCCGCCCGGGACGCCGAGTGCCCCGTCGTCGTGGTGCCCCGCCCCGGCCGAGAGGTCCACGGCACGGAACCGGCCGGGCCCGGCCCCCGGGTCGTCGTCGGCCTGCACGTCGACAGCCCCGACGAGGCCGCGCTCGACTTCGCCTTCACCGAGGCGGCGTTGCGCGGCGCCCGCCTCCAGGTGGTCGCCGCCTACCCGTGGCCGGTGCCGGGGTGGGCCGCGCCCGGCCAGATCGTGCCGCCGGTGATCGACGAGGTCGCCGTGGAGAGCGAGACGCGGGTCCTCGCCGACGGGTTCCTCGCGCCGCACCGCGAACGCCACCCCGCGGTGACCGCCGAGCCGTACGTCGTCCCGGGCGACGCCGCCGGCCACCTCGTCGCCGCGTCCGCCGGCGCCGACCTGGTCGTCGTCGGCCGGCACCGCCGCCGCCTGCTGGCCCCGGCCCGCATGATGGGCTCGGTCGCCCACGCGGTCCTCCTCCACGCGGCGTCCCCCGTAGCGGTGATCCCCCCGTCCCCACCCGAGGACTGACCACCACCCTCAGCACACTGCCGGTCCGGCACCGCCGTCCCCGGCACGCTGCCGCTCCGGCGTCGCTGTCTCCGGCACGCTGCCGCTCCCGTGTCATGTCCCGCGCCGCGCTCCCGCGCCGTGTCCCCCCCCTGCTCAGCCGGAACCAGCACCTCCGCCACCCCCGCTCAGCCGGAACCGGCACCTCCGCCACCCCGGTCCCCGAGTCGCTTACCCGGTGTTCACCCGGTGCTCGGCCGGGGCGCCGTCAAGGGGGCCGGGCCACGTACCATGGGCGGCATGTCGTTCCTCCGCCGCCGCAGCGCCACCCCCGCCGGGCCCGACTTCGACGTCCTGGCCATGGATCCGGGCGACTGGCCCGGGAATCTCGGTGCCGGCCTGCTGCCCGCCCCGGACGGCAGCTGCCAGGGCGTGTTCCTCCGCTACGACCTCTTCGGCGGCCGCGGCCCCGCGATGATCATCGGCAACCTGCCGGAGGGCTCCCCGGCCCGCGACGTCCCCGAGGGCGAGGTCCCCTTCGAGGTCGCCCAGCTCCTGCTGGCCCTGGAGAACGACGAGGAGGTCACGGTCGTCGGCACCGAGGACGCCCCCGTGATGCAGGGCGACAACCTCCTGATCGTGCGCAGGCTGAAGCTCTCCGAGAGCCGGATCTCCTGCGTCCAGTTCGACCGCAGCGACAACGTCCTGGTGACCATCGCCGCCTGGGACCGCCCCATCACCGACGACCTGTACGCCCTGCTGAAACCCCTCCCGGCGGAGCTGTTCCAGCAGGGCTGAGACAGGGCTACCGCACGACCTCCACGTCGGCGGCGCGCACGAACGCCACCCGGTGGCCGTACTGGATCTCGTAGTAGCGGTCCTCTCCGGTCACCACCCGGTGCGAGTCCTCCGAGAAGGTGACGGCGTAGTAGTACTCGCCGGGCACCTCGTCCCCGACCACGTACCGCTGGCCCGCGGGCAGGCGGTACGGCAGCGGGGACACCGCCTGCACCGGCACCTCCGCCGGATAGGCCGACGCCTCCGGGTACGCCCGCCCGTACACCGGCACGCTCTCCAGCCCCTCCCTGGGCGTGACCACCGTGCCCTTCGCCGGTACCGCCACCGGCTGCCGCGACGGGTCGCGGAACCACGCCTTCTGCCCGAGGTACCAGATGGCCGTCCAGTCGCCCCACCGGCCGGCGACGGCGTACTGCTGGCCCGTGGAGACCCGCGACGACAGGTCGTTCACCCCCGTCGTCGGCGTGGTGCCGAGCCCGATGTCCTTGATCAGCGGCGCGCTCTCGGAGTGGTCCGAGTACAGCCGCACCGCGCTGGAGCCGTGCGCCGCGCACTCCTCGCCCGCGCTCTCGCAGCCCGTGAACACCGGCCGGTTGGCCCCGTAGCCGGGACGGATCGTCACCAGCCCGGCGTGCTTGCCGCCGCTCGCGCGGAACGGGCGGCCCAGCAGCTCGAAGTAGTGCGCCCAGTCCCAGTACGGTCCCGGGTCGGTGTGCATCCCGGGGACCGAGGACGTGGTCGGACCTGGCACGTTGTCGTGGCCGAGGATGTGCTGCCGGTCCAGCGGGATGCCGTACTTCTTCGCCAGGTACCTCACCAGCCGCGCCGACGACCGGTACATCGCCTCGGTGTACCAGGCGTCCGGCTCCGCCAGGAACCCCTCGTGCTCCAGGCCGACCGACCCCGCGTTGACGTACCAGTTGCCCGCGTGCCAGGCCACGTCCTCCGCCTTCACGTGCTGGGCGATGTGACCGTCGGTGGAGCGCAGCGTGTAGTTCCAGGAGACGTACGTCGGGTCCCGCACCAGGTTCAGCACGCCGTCCCAGGCGCCCTCCGTGTCGTGCACGACGATGTACCGGACGCGCTGCGAGGCGGGCCGGTCGCCCAGGTCGTGGTTGCCGTAGTCGCCGTCCCCGAACTCCTCGTACGGCGCCGGTATCCACTCGCAGGACACCGTCCGAGGGCACTCCGTGCCGGACGCCGCCGCGGTCCGCAGCCCGGCGCGCGCCAACTGCCCGGTCTCCGGCGCCACGTCGGGGCGGGCGGCCAGCGCGACCCGCTGCCCGGCGTCCGTGGTGCGCCGCTCGCCGGCCCGGATCACCGCGTACACGTCGTCCGCGTACGCGGCGGCCGTGGCGGTGTCGTCGGCGCCGGAGAACGCGGCCACCGCCCCGTACCAGTCGGCCGGGTCGGCGCTCGGCTCCTCGCCCAGCTCCCGCTGGGCGGCGGCGAGCAGTGCCGCGCCGCCGGCCACGTTGGCGGC
>NZ_JAVRHI010000356.1:0-8605 GCF_034105845.1 Streptomyces sp. CRN 30
CGCCCGCCCGGGCGCGCCGCCGCACGGCGTGAGCGGGACCGCCGCGCACGGGCCGGGCGCGCGCCCTACCGCGTCGACGCCCGCATCGCCGCGCCCACGATGCCCGCGTTGTTCAGCAGCTGCGCGGGGACGACCTCCGCCTCGATGCCCTCGATCAGCGGCAGGAACTTGTGGGCCTTGCGGCTCACTCCGCCGCCGATGATGAAGAGCTGCGGGGAGAAGAGCATCTCCACGTGCGCCAGGTACGTGCTGACGCGGCGGGCCCACCGCTCCCAGGAGAGGTCCTCGTCCTCCTTGGCCTTGCTGGAGGCGCGCTTCTCCGCGTCGTGGCCGTCCAACTCGAGGTGGCCCAGCTCCGTGTTGGGCACGAGGACGCCGTCCACGAACAGCGCGCTGCCGATGCCGGTGCCGAAGGTGAGCAGGGCGACCGTGCCCCGCCGGTCGCGCCCCGCGCCGAACCGCATCTCGGCGACACCGGCCGCGTCGGCGTCGTTCAGCACCGTCACCGGCAGGCCGCCGAGGCGCTCGCCGAGCAGGGCGCGCGCGTCCACGCCGATCCAGTTCTTGTCGACGTTGGCAGCCGTACGGACGGTGGTGCCGCCGGCGACCACGCCGGGGAAGGTGACGCCGACCGGGCCCGTCCAGCCGAAGTGGTCGACGACCTCCTTCACCCGGTCCGCCACCGCGTCCGGAGCCGCCGGTCGCGGGGTCAGTACCTTGTACCGCTCGTCCGCGAGGTCGCCCCGTTCCAGGTCCACCGGAGCGCCCTTGATCCCGGATCCGCCGATGTCCACACCGAAGATCTGCATGGCCTTACGTTACGTCGTACGACGGACAGGACGGACAGTGATGTCCCGACGGACAGTGATGTCCCGCGGTGCACGGGACGCCACTCGTCCCGTCACGTGTCTCGTCGTACCGCCAGGCGTACCGCCCGGCACGTCACTCGGCGGCCGGGGCCTGCCCCGTACGCTCCGCCATCAGCGCCGCCGCCTCGTCGCGCAGGTCGCGGCGGAGCTCCTTGGGCAGCGAGAAGATGATGGACTCCTCGGCCGCCTTGACGATCTCGACGTCCTCGAAACCGCGCTGCGACAGCCACTCCAGGACCTGCTCCACGAGGACGTCCGGCACGGAGGCGCCCGAGGTGACACCGACCGTCGAGACGCCCTCCAGCCAGGACTCGTCGATCTCGTCGGCGAAGTCCACCAGGTGCGCGTCACGCGCGCCCGCCAGCTTGGCGACCTCGACGAGCCGCACGGAGTTCGAGGAGTTGCGCGACCCGACCACGATGACCAGGTCCGCCTCGGCGCCCATCTGCTTCACGGCGAGCTGGCGGTTCTGCGTGGCGTAGCAGATGTCGTCGCTGGGCGGGGAGACGAGCTGCGGGAACTTGTCCTTCAGCGCGTCGACCGTCTCCATGGTCTCGTCGACGGAGAGGGTGGTCTGGGAGAGCCACACGACCTTGGACGGGTCGCGGACCTCGACCTTGGCGACGTCCTCGGGGCCGTCGACCAGCTGGATGTGCTCGGGCGCCTCACCGGACGTGCCGATGACCTCCTCGTGGCCCTCGTGCCCGATCAGGAGGATGTCGAAGTCGTCGTTCGCGTAGCGGATGGCTTCCTTGTGGACCTTGGTGACCAGCGGGCAGGTCGCGTCGATGGTGGCGAGGCTGCCGCGCTTCGCCTCCTCGTGGACGGTGGGGGCGACGCCGTGCGCGGAGAACATGACGATGTTGCCCGGGGGCACCTCCTCCGTCTGATCGACGAAGATCGCACCCTTCTTCTCCAGGGTCTGCACGACGTATTTGTTGTGGACGATCTCGTGGCGGACGTAGACCGGGGCCCCGTACTGCTCCAGGGCCTTCTCGACGGCGATCACGGCGCGGTCGACGCCCGCGCAGTAACCGCGCGGGGCTGCGAGGAGGACACGGCGGCCAGGCTGAGCAGTCATGCCGACCATCGTACGGGCCGTGTCCGCGGGTCGTGGATCACGTCCTGGCCGCGCACCCCGGGTTCCGGGTCCCGCCGCTCTGTCGGTGGCGCCCATTACCCTCGGGCGCATGGCACTGACTACGTCCGCGGACGCCCCGCTGCCCGTCGGCGACGTGTCGCGGCTCATCGGGGGATGGATCGACCGGCTCGGCGCCGTGTGGGTCGAGGGGCAGATCACCCAGCTGTCGCGGCGCCCGGGTGCGGGCGTCGTCTTCATGACGCTGCGCGACCCGTCGCACGACATCTCCGTGAGCGTCACCTGCTTCCGGCAGGTGTTCGACGCGATCGCCGACGTCGTCAGCGAGGGCGCCCGCGTCGTGGTGCACGCGAAGCCGGAGTGGTACGCGCCGCGGGGCCAGCTCTCCCTGCGGGCCGCCGAGATACGGCCGGTCGGTGTGGGCGAGCTGCTCGCACGGCTCGAGCAGCTGAAGAAGTCGCTGACCGCGGAGGGGCTGTTCGCGCCCGAGCGCAAGAAGCCGCTGCCGTTCCTGCCGCAGCGGATCGGGCTGGTCTGCGGCCGCGCCTCGGCCGCCGAGCGGGACGTCCTGGAGAACGCCCGGCACCGCTGGCCGGCCGTCCGCTTCGAGGTGCGCAACGTCGCCGTGCAGGGTGTGCACGCGGTGTCCCAGGTGGTCCAGGCCGTGAAGGAGCTGGACGCGCGCGAGGACGTGGACGTGATCGTCGTGGCGCGGGGCGGCGGCAGCGTGGAGGACCTGCTGCCGTTCTCCGACGAGCAGCTCGTACGGGCCGTCGCCGCCTGCCGTACGCCGGTGGTGTCGGCCATCGGGCACGAGCCGGACACCCCGCTCCTCGACTACGTGGCCGACCTGCGCGCCTCCACCCCGACCGACGCCGCCAAGAAGGTCGTGCCGGACGTGGGCGAGGAGTACGAGCGGGTGCGCTGGCTGCGCGACCGTGCGCGGCGTTGTGTGGAGGCGTACGTGGAGCGCGAGGAGCGCGGGCTGGCGAACGCGCTGGGCCGCCCGTCCATGGAGGACCCCCACCGCATGGTCGACGAGCGCGCGGACCAGGTGGACTCGCTGCTGGACCGCGGCCGCCGCTGCTTCGGCCACCACCTGGACCGTTCGCTGTCCGAGCTGACGCACACGCACGCGCGCGTGGTGGCCCTCTCCCCCGCGGCGACCCTGCAGCGGGGTTACGCGGTGCTGCAGAAGGCCGACGGCCACGTCGTGCGCGCGCCCGAGGAGGTGGCGGCGGACGAGCCGCTGCGGGCGCGGGTGGCCGGGGGCGAGATGACCGTACGAAGGGACGCTTAGGGTGGAGACCATGACCAGCAAGGTGAGCGAGGACGCCGGAACCGCCGGGGCGGGCGGGTCGCTCGGCTACGAGCAGGCGCGTGACGAGCTGATCGAGGTCGTCCGGCGGCTGGAGGCGGGCGGTACGACCCTGGAGGAGTCCCTCGCCCTGTGGGAGCGCGGCGAGGAGCTGGCCAAGGTGTGCCGGCGCTGGCTGGACGGCGCGCGCGAGCGGCTGGACGCGGCGCTCTCGGAGGACGGGGACGGCGCGGGGGAGCCGAAAGGGGACTAGGGCGCTTCTGACGCATCTCCGTGGGAGCCGGGTCCGTGCGGGACACGCACCCGGCGCGTTCGGCGGCCTACTCCGTCCTCAGGGCCTCCGCCATCGTCGTGAGCCGTGCGAAGGACGCCGAGCCCGTGACCACCGTCGTCGAGCCCTCGTCCTCCAGCACGAGGGCGTCGTACCGCTCGCCCTCGTAGCGGTGCCAGGTACGGTCGCCGATCTCCTGGGTCTCGCCGGTGTCCTCGGCGTTCTGCGTGGCGTCCTCGATGAACGTGGACGGCTTCTCGGCGGACTGCTGGACCGACACGTACGCGCCCTCGGGGTCGTGGTATCCGAGGTGCCAGGCGTCGGACCGGTCGCCCTGGAACCGCACCGAGGTGGGCTTCCAGCTGTCGGGCAGGCCCTCGGGCGCGGCCACCGGGTACGACGCCGCGCGGCGGGCCGTCTGGAGCTCGACGCTGTAGTCGACGCGCCGGAGTTCGGGCTCCCCGTCGTCGTGCGGGACGAAGAGATAGATGACCCCCGCCGCGAGACAGATGAGTCCCAGGGAGAGGACCATGTCGCGGACCGTCTGCTTGCCTTTCATGCCTGCCACGCCCTCATCGTCGCAGGTGCACCGGTCTGCTCATCCGTGGGGTCCCCTGCTCGTTTTGTCGACCTGGCGATAGAGTCACTCCGAACCCTCAACCGGCCACACGGGACCGCCCTCCACCCTCACCCACCTGCTCTTCGCACCCTCGGCCCCGTCCCCACCCCACCTCTTCCACCCCGCCGCCGACGCCGAGGTCACCCCGCGGGCGCGGACCCGTGTGCGCCGAACCTGTGCCGTACCAGAAAGGTGCATTGACGATGACCGAGCATCATCTGCCGTCCGAGCTCGAGGTCCCCTCCGAGGCCCCCGACCGCAACCTCGCTCTGGAACTGGTCCGTGTCACCGAGGCGGCCGCGATGGCCGCTGGCCGCTGGGTCGGCCGCGGGGACAAGAACGGCGCCGACGGTGCCGCCGTACGCGCCATGCGCTCCCTCGTCTCCACCGTGTCGATGAACGGCGTCGTCGTCATCGGCGAGGGGGAGAAGGACGAGGCACCGATGCTGTTCAACGGCGAGCGCGTCGGTGACGGCACCGGCGCCGAGTGCGACATCGCCGTGGACCCGATCGACGGCACGACGCTGACGGCCGCGGGCGCGCCGAACGCGATCGCCGTCCTGGCCGCCGCCGACCGCGGCACCATGTTCGACCCGTCCGCCGTCTTCTACATGGACAAGCTGGTCACCGGCCCCGAGGCCGCCGACTTCGTCGACATCAACGCGCCCGTCGCGGTGAACATCCGCCGGGTCGCCAAGGCCAAGCGCTCCACGCCGGACGACGTGACGGTCGTCATCCTCGACCGGCCGCGCCACGAGGGCCTGATCAAGGAGGTCCGGGACACCGGCGCGCGCATCAAGCTGATCAGGGACGGCGATGTCGCGGGCTCGATCCTGGCGCTGCGCGAGACCAGTGGCGTCGACCTGCTGCTCGGCGTCGGCGGCACTCCCGAGGGCATCATCTCGGCGTGTGCCGTGAAGTGCCTGGGCGGCGTCATCCAGGGCAAGCTCTGGCCGAAGGACGACGAGGAGCGGCAGCGCGCGATCGACGCCGGCCACGACCTGGACCGCGTGCTGACCACGGACGACCTGGTCTCCGGCGAGAACGTCTTCTTCGTCGCCACCGGCATCACCGACGGCGAGCTGCTGCGCGGTGTGCGCTACCGCGCCGAGACGGCCACGACCGACTCGATCGTGATGCGCTCCAAGTCGGGCACGGTCCGTCGCATCGACTCCGTGCACCGGCTGAGCAAGCTGCGCGCGTACAGCTCGATCGACTTCGAGCGCGCGAAGTAGCGCGACACACGTACGAACCGGTACCGGTGCCGTACGAGTAAGGGGCGCCCCGGACACGAAGGGGGCGTCCCTTGCCCGTACGCACCGTACGAACCGCAGGTGCCGTGGGCGTCGCGGGCGCCGGCTACCCGGCGGCGACTATCGACCCCCGTGCCGCCTTCTTGAGCTCCAGGTCGCGGCGGCGGCGCCGGGCCAGCACCACACGGCGCTCGGCGGCGGTGAGGCCGCCCCACACCCCGTACGGCTCCGGCTGCAGCAGCGCGTGCTCCCGGCACTCGACCATCACGGGACAGCGGGCACAGACCCGCTTGGCCGCCTCCTCACGGGAGAGACGGGCCGCGGTGGGCTCCTTGGAAGGGGCGAAGAACAGTCCCGCCTCGTCTCGCCGGCACACGGCTTCCGTGTGCCACGGGGCGTCCTGATCCCTGTCTCGCACTGGTACCCGCTGGGACGGAACACGGACCTGCAGGGACGAATGCGGCGGTTGCAGCACGGTCTACTCCTGACGACGGCTTCGCGAGCGAGAGTCGATGCAGCAAGCCCTACCCGCTGTGCGCGAGCCTATGCACTGAGTTCCGAACCGCTGGAATTCAGGGGCGGAACGCCCGATCCGCGAAGATCGACGAGGGAGTGGACAACCTTCGCGAACGACCCGAATTCGCAATCGTCAACGATCCAGATGTTTGCGCAAATGGTCGTCGACCTTGCGTGAGACACGGTCGAGCAGATCGGCTATCAGCTTCCCCCGCTTCGGTTTCGCCTCGACGCTCCCGAAGACGGAGAAGCCGTCCACGTAGACCACGGGTGCGTCACTCTGGCCGGAATCCACCGCGGCGACCTCGAAGGTGCCGAGGACTCCGCCGCCGCTGCCGCGCAGCGAGACGTTCTCCGGGACGCGGATCTCGACGCTGCCGAAGACCGAGAACGCCTTGATCATCACCTGCCGGTGTTCGAAGAGCGCTTCGCTGAGGTCTATCTCGACACTGCCGAAGACCGCGTACGCGTGGATGCGGCGGCCCGCCCGCCAGCGCCCCTTGCGCGTCGCGCCGCTGAAGACGGCCACCACGTTCTCGTCGGGGTAGGCCGGCATCGAACCCGGCTCCGGACGATGGGACACCGGCACATGGAAGCCGGCCGGCCCGGCCCCCTGCCGCCGGGCGGCCGGCAGGTCCCGTACGAACACGTCCAGCTCACCCACTGTCTTGGCGCCCAGTACGCCCTCGACCCGCTCGGCGTGCTCGTCCGCGGTGAGGCGGCCCTCGGCGAGGGCGTCACGCAGGAGGTCGGCGACCCGGTCACGGTCGGCGTCGGAGGCGCGCAACTGGGCCGGCGGCAGCGGCTCCTGGGGGGCGTCGCTCTTCTGAAGGTCCACCCGAGCAGCATAGCCACTCGCGATAGATCGCGACTAGGGTTGGACGCCGGGGAGATGCCGGGAAGACGGGACGGGCGGAGACGGGGTGGACGGGAGGAACTGAGCCTTACCTCACAAGCTCGTCGCCGCAGTCAGGTTCTACGCTGTTCGAGCGCTGCCGACGGAGGCCAGCCGCCACCTGTGTGAAGTGAGGAATAGGCGAGATGCCGGAATTCGCGTACACCGATCTGCTCCCCATGGGAGAGGACACCACCCCGTACCGGCTGGTGACCTCCGAGGGCGTCTCCACCTTCGAGGCCGGCGGGCGCACCTTCCTCAAGGTGGAGCCGGAGGCGCTGCGCAAGCTCGCCGAGGAGGCCATCCACGACATCCAGCACTACCTGCGCCCGGCCCACCTCGCGCAGCTGCGCCGCATCATCGACGACCCGGAGGCCTCGTCGAACGACAAGTTCGTCGCCCTGGACCTCCTCAAGAACGCCAACATCGCCGCCGCGGGCGTGCTCCCCATGTGCCAGGACACCGGCACGGCGATCGTCATGGGCAAGCGCGGCCAGAACGTCCTCACGGAGGGCGGCGACGAGGAGGCCCTCTCCCGCGGCATCTACGACGCGTACAAGAACCTCAACCTGCGCTACTCGCAGATGGCCCCGCTCACCATGTGGGACGAGAAGAACACCGGCTCCAACCTCCCGGCGCAGATCGAGCTGTACGCGACCGACGGGGACGCGTACAAGTTCCTGGTCATGGCGAAGGGCGGCGGCTCGGCCAACAAGTCGTTCCTCTACCAGGAGACGAAGGCCGTCCTGAACGAGGCCTCCATGATGAAGTTCCTGGAGGAGAAGATCCGTTCGCTGGGCACGGCCGCCTGCCCGCCGTACCACCTGGCGATCGTGGTCGGCGGCACGAGCGCGGAGTACGCCCTCAAGACCGCGAAGTACGCCTCCGCGCACTACCTGGACGAGATTCCGGCCGAGGGCTCCGAGCTCGGTCACGGCTTCCGCGACAAGGAGCTGGAGCAGAAGGTCTTCGAGCTGACGCAGAGGATCGGCATCGGCGCGCAGTTCGGCGGCAAGTACTTCTGCCACGACGTCCGCGTCATCCGCCTCCCCCGCCACGGCGCGTCCTGCCCGGTCGCGCTCGCGGTGTCCTGCTCCGCCGACCGCCAGGCCGTCGCGAAGATCACCGCGGAGGGCGTCTTCCTGGAGCAGCTGGAGACGGACCCGGCGCGGTTCCTGCCGGAGACGACGGACGAGCAGCTGGACGAGTCCGGCGGCGACGTGGTGAAGATCGACCTCAACCAGCCGATGGACGACATCCTGGCCGAGCTGACGAAGTACCCGGTGAAGACGCGGCTTTCGCTCAGTGGCCCGCTGGTCGTGGCCCGCGACATCGCCCACGCCAAGATCAAGGAGCGGCTGGACGCGGGCGAGGGGATGCCGCAGTACCTGAAGGACCACCCGGTGTACTACGCGGGCCCGGCCAAGACCCCCGAGGGCTACGCCTCCGGCTCCTTCGGCCCGACGACGGCCGGCCGCATGGACTCCTACGTGGAGCAGTTCCAGGCGGCGGGCGGCTCCAAGGTGATGCTGGCGAAGGGCAACCGCTCGCAGCAGGTCACGGACGCTTGCGGCACGCACGGCGGCTTCTACCTGGGCTCCATCGGCGGCCCGGCCGCGCGCCTCGCCCAGGACTGCATCAAGAAGGTCGAGGTCGTCGAGTACGAGGAGCTCGGCATGGAGGCCGTCTGGAAGATCGAGGTGGAGGACTTCCCGGCGTTCATCGTCGTGGACGACAAGGGCCACGACTTCTTCAAGGACCCGGC
>NZ_JAVRHI010000357.1:0-3076 GCF_034105845.1 Streptomyces sp. CRN 30
GCGAGCGCATCGGCGCCCGCATCGCCCGGTCCGCGGCCCACTGCCGTCGCGCCCCGGCCGGAGCCTGCGGCATCGACTTCCTCGGTCGTCCCATCCAACACCTCCACGATCAAGGTGTTGCGACGACCGGTTGAATTCGCCCCGTGAACGACAGTCAGAGTGTGGGCAGGCCACAGCGGTCGCTCTTTGTCGAGCACACTGCCGTCGACGGTGTGCGGGTGGTCGCGGTGCGCGGCGACATCGACCACGACGTCACAGACGTACTCCGCGAGGCCCTGCTCACGCACCGGGACGCGGCGCCGCCCCGGGTCGTGGTCGATCTCAGCGGGGTGGAGTTCCTCGACTCCAGCGGCGTCAACGTCCTCATCCACGCCCACCAGAGCGTCAGCGCCGCCCGGGGACGGCTGCGGATCGCCGCGGCCCGGCCGCCGGTGCTGCGGGTCATCCGCCTGGTCGGCATCGACACACTGATCACCTGCCACCCCACCGTCAAGGAGGCCCTGGACGACTGACCCCCTCCGGCCACCACCCGCCTGCACCGTACTCAGCGCATCGGCCGCCGCACGGGGCCCGCCAGGTGAGCCGGTCGCGCTCGGTCGCCTGCCCGGCCCCGTGCCGCTCTTCGCGGGCGCGGGCCCGCTGGCGGACCGCACGGGCCGACGCCCTGCACCACTCCTGATCCGCCGCCGCCCGTACCGGCGAAAGGATCACCGCATGTCCGTCCTTGCGGTCCCGTGCCGCGCGTACGGTGGCAAGAGAGCCGGCTGCCGGGAGGAACCAGATGAGCGTGCAGCCCGACCCCGCATCCGTCCCGCCCCCTGCTCCCGCGCCCGCGGCTCCGGGTGCACTCCTGGCCCGGCTGCGCGAGGACCGGCACGCCGGTACTTGGGTGCCGGCCTTCGAGCGGCAGTGGAGGGCGGCGCTGGAGGAGTCCCGTGCCACGTTCTCCCTCGCGCCGCTGTACGAGGTCGTCCTCGACTGGCAGGGCCGCCTCGCCGCCGCCCCGGCCGTGGACGCGTTCGTCGCCTCCGGCTACGACGACGAAGACTTCATCGACATGGCACACCTAAGCGCCAGGCGCCGGTGACCGGACCGTACCCGGCCGGCGTCATCCCGCCGGCCGCGAAGGTCTCCACGACACCCCTGCCCGAGGAACGTCGAGGACATCGTGTGGGGGCCTCTTGGACGCGGCTGCAGCCGACCCTCACGACGAGACCAGCCGATTCATCAACGACGTCGTCGCCCCGCACCCGTCCCTCCGGGCCGAGGTCGCCTCACCGGCGGCGGGACCGGTCGGGTTTGCGTGAACCGTCCTGGTCGGGCGCCTCGTTCGGATGACAGTCCGCCCCGTGGAGAACCTGTCACAGGTAGTGATGCGTGAGGCAGAGCATGAGACCTCTCAGCGCCGTATGTGTGTCCGGTCCGGGCCTGGCCGTCGTCGACATCGCCGCCTGTGATGACGCCACCGCCTTCGCCGTCCTGGACCTGTTCGCCGTCCACTGCGCGATGGCACCGGCCGACTGCGGTGGCCACGAGCCCGGTAAGCCCGGCGTGCGGCTGCGGTTCTTCCTCAACCTGAACTCCGGCGCCGGCCCGGACGCGGACATCACTCCGGCGGACACGGGCACGGCCGCGCCCGGTGGCGGCCGTCCCCGGTGACCTGGGCGCTGCCCACGGCGCACGAGGCCCGGCGCCTTGCGGGGGCGGCAGGTCTGGCCCCCCCGTTGACGCTTCCAGGCGGTCTCGCGGTGCCGTAGCCCCCTGCTGCGTGCCCCTCGGCAGGGGGCTCTGCCGTGCGCGGGACACGCCAGCCGGTCCCGGGCGGGGAGGCGGCCGGTAGCCGGTCCGTACCGTACGCCGTCCCGGCGGTTGTCGTCCCCGGTTGTGTTCCGGCGGCGCGGTCGTGTGCCGGCCCGGCCATACTGGCGGGGTGGGGACGAATCCGTTGGACGGAGAGCAGCCCGCGGCCGGTGCCGCCGACGACGAGCCGCAGCGCGCCGCCGACACACGCGAGCGGGCTGCCGACGCGCGCGAGCGCGCTGCCGATGAACGCGAGCAGATGGCCGATCAGCGGGACCGGACGGCCGGCGAGCGGGATGCCACGGCCGATGAGCGGCTGCCGCCACGAGCCGGTCCGCCGACGATGGCGGCTGCCGCGGGGTGTGCACGCCCCGCTCCCTGTCCGTGAGCGGGTGTTCCGGACGGGCCGTCAGTTCTCGTGGTGGCCGGCGGGCGCAGCGCCGCCGTCGTAGTGGCCGGCGGGCTGCAGCTGGTGGCTGTCCCACGGCAGCGCACGCGCGGTCGCCGCCGGAGCCGCGCCCATCACCACGGCCGCAGCGGCTATGAGGATGGTGGTCATACGTTTACGCATCTTGCTCCCCCTTGTGTTGCTGGACGTGCAGTGGGACCCGTGGCAGGACCTCGAAGAATCGCCGACGCGACTTCTGGCTGGGTGAGCACGGGCAGCTTCACTGCAACCGCTGTTTCAGGAAAAGGCCACCCTAATCCCGGGGCCGTGTTCCGTGGATGAGCGTGTGCGTCGAGCGACCGGAGTGACCGAACTCCCAGACAACTCCAACGGAACCCGATGTGCGGAACGTGGTCTCAAACGGCACGGTGACGGGGCGGATCGGGGCAAACGTGCCGACCGGCCCGGTGCCGGTGGCTGCGGACAGCAGCAGATCGAGCGGGTCCTCGACGAACTGGAGCACCAGGTCCTCGACGAACTGGAACACCGGGTCCTTGACGAACTGGAGCACCAGGACCGGCGCCGGCCTCCCCGGTGAGCAGGCGGGCCACCCGCTCACCGGGGCCGCGCGGTCCCGGCCCGGCTTGCCCGGTGGCCTCAGAGGTCGGTGACGGTGATGTCGATGTCCACGCTGCCGTCGTCGGAGGACAGGGTGTACCTGCCGTTGCCGGCGAAGTTCTTGGTGCTGCGGGCGAGGTAGTCGTCGCCGCTGAGGGCGTCGTACTCGTCGACGTACGCGCCTATGCTCGCGATGTCCGACGAGGCGAACGGCAGGTTCATGGACGGCGCGGCGCTCGCGCGGGCCGGGGTGGAGTTGCCCTGGTTCTG
>NZ_JAVRHI010000358.1:0-34009 GCF_034105845.1 Streptomyces sp. CRN 30
CGCCGCCCCCGCCGGTCACCGCCCCCGCCGCCCCGCCGGCCCCGCCCGCCGCTCCCCCGGCCCCCGCGCCCGGAACCGGGAAAATCAACCTGGACAAGGGCCGGGTCAGCCTGCAGAAGAACCAGACCGTCTCCCTGGTCAAGGGCGGCCGCCCGGTGCTCTCGCAGGTCAAGATGGGCCTCGGCTGGGAGCCGGCGTACCGCGGCAAGGACATCGACCTGGACGCCTCCGTCATCGCCTACGGCCCGCAGCGCAACCACATCGACAGCTGCTACTTCGGCAAGCTGTCCATCCTGGGCGGCGCGATCAAGCACTCCGGTGACAACCTCACCGGCGAGGGCGGCGGTGACGACGAGGTGATCGTCGTCGACCTCGGCCGCATCCCGCAGGAGGCCACGGGCCTGGTCTTCACCGTGAACTCGTTCTCCGGTCAGAAGTTCACCGAGGTCGCCAAGGCGTACTGCCGTCTGCTGGACGCCGCGACCGGCGAGGAACTGGTCCGCTTCGACCTCACCTCCGCCGAGCCGCAGACCGGCGTGATGATGGCGAAGCTGATCCGGCAGTTCTCCGGTGAGTGGGACATGACGGCGATGGGCGAGTTCGTGAAGTCCCGCACGGTCCGCGGGATGGTGAAGCCGGCCGCCAAGGCGCTGTGAGCGGACGGTCCGTGTCTCCGGGGTCCCGGGACTCCGAGAACCCCGGTGACGCGGACCGTCGCCCGCCGCTCAGTGCTGCTTCCGCCGCTTCTGCCGCTTCCAGGGCCCGGTGATCGCCAGCATGATGCCGGGCGTCTGGATGTTGGCGTAGAGGGTGCGCCCGTCGGGCGAGAAGGTCACGCCGGTGAACTCGCTGTACTCGGGCTCCTGAGCGGTGCCGAGGTTCAGCTCGTTGCGGGCGATGGGGTAGGTGCGTCCGCTGTCGGTCGCGCCGAACAGGTGCTGGACGCCCTCGCCGTCCTCGGCTATGACCAGACCGCCGTAGGGCGAGACGGTGATGTTGTCGGGGCCGTCGAAGGCGCCGTCCGCGGACGGGTCCGGGTTGACGCCGAGCAGGACCTTCAGGGTGAGGGTGCGGCGCCGGGGGTCGTAGAACCAGACCTGGCCGTCGTGCGGTTCGCCGGGGCTCTCGGAGCGGGCGTAGGAGGAGACGACGTAGGCGCCGCCGTCGGCCCACCACATGCCCTCCAGCTTGCGGGCGCGGGTGACCTGGCCCTCGGTGAACTGCTTGCGCACCGAGACCGTCCGCGCGTCGCGGTCGGGGACCTCGGCCCAGTCGACGCCGTACACGGTGCCGATCCTGGTGGCGCGGGAGAGGTCGTCGACGAACTGGCCGCCGGAGTCGAAGCACTTGAAGGCTTCCAGGCGCCCGGCGTCGTCGGCGAGGGTGCGCAGCTTCCCGCGGCCGTGCCGGAAACCCTCGGGCGGCGTCCAGCGGTAGAAGAGCCCGTTGGGCCCGGAGGCGTCCTCGGTGAGATAGGCGTGGCCGCGCTTGGGGTCGATGACGACGGCCTCGTGGGCGTACCGGCCGAACGCCTTGACGGGCTTGGGGTTCCGGTTGGCGCGGCGGTCGGCGGGGTCGACCTCGAAGACGTATCCGTGGTCCGCGGTCATGCCGTTGGAGCCGGCCCTGTCCTCGGTCTCCTCGCAGGTCAGCCAGGTGTCCCAGGGGGTGGAGCCGCCCGCGCAGTTGGTGGCGGTGCCGGCGATGCCGACCCACTCGGCGACGTGGCCGCCGGGGCGGACCTCGACGACGGTGCAGCCGCCGGAGGCCGCCGGGTCGTAGACGAGGCCCTCGGTGAGCGGGACGGGGTGCGGCCAGTTGGCGCGGGGGCCGCCGAGTTCGTGGTTGTTGACGAGCAGGGTGGTGCCGCGCGGGCCCTCGAAGGTGGCGGTGCCGTCGTGGTGGGAGGGGGTGTACTCGCCCGACTCCAGCTTCGTGCGGCCGCTGTAGGTGATGACGCGGTACGCGAACCCGGCGGGCAGGGCGAGGATGCCGTCCGGGTCGGGGAGCAGCGGTCCGTAGCCGACGCCGGTCTGCCCGCCGGTCTCTCCGTGCCCGTGGTCCCGGCCGGAGCGGTCCGCGCCGTCCGCGCCGTCGGTTCCCGCGTCCTCGACGTCCGTGTCGGTGGACGCCAGGGCGTTCGGGGCGGTGGCGAGGGCGCCGACGCTGCCCGCCAGCGCGACCCCGGCACCGGTGAGCGCGGAGCGTCTGGCGAAGTCCCTGCGGGTGAGCGACATGGTGTCTCCTGTGACGGTGGTCGTGCAGGAAAGGGGGGTGGCCCGAGCGGCGTGCGGCGCCACCGTCCCGCCCGTCCCTTAACGCCGGTTGAACACAGGGCGACACCCGGTCGCACGCTTGCGTGAATCCGCGCCCCCCGCCACCGTCCGCGGGAGGCCGCGTCCGTCAGCCGCCCTGCGCCGACCGCGCCTTGAACGCCGCCTTGCGGGCCTCCTTGGCGATCTTCTTGTCGGGGTGCAGGCGCCCCATCGCCTCCAGGACGTCGGCGGTGGCGGGGTGGTCGACCCGCCAGGCCGTGTCGAAGAAGCCGCTGTGCTGCGCGGCCAGCCCCTCCACCAGGGCCTGCAGTTCCGCGGAGTTGCCCTCGGCGGTGAGCTGCGCGGCCACCGTGTCGACGGTCAGCCAGAAGATCATGGACTCCGGCGGCGCGGGCACGTCCGCCGCGCCGTGCTCGGTCAGCCAGACCCGGGCAAGGCCGCCCAGCTCCGCGTCGTCGAGGACCTCCCGCAGCGCGGGCTCGGCCCCGGCGCCGACCAGGGCCAGCGCCTGCTGGCAACGGAGCCGCCGCAGCGGCGCCCCGGTGTCCGCGCCGCGGGCCGCGGCGAGCAGTTCGCGCGCCGCGGCGAGCGGTTCGCGGCGGGCCAGCCACAGCTCGGTCTCGGCGTGGGCGGCGGCCGGTCCGAACGCCGCCGTGCCGTCGAGCAGCGCGTCGGCCCCCTTGTCGGCGAGGTCCCCGACGGCCGGCGCGGTGAACCCGGCTTCGAGGAGCCGGGCCCGCATCCCGTACAGGCCGAGCGGCGTCAGCCGCACCATGCCGTACCGGGCAACGTCGGTGTCGTCGACGGGCGCGGCGGGCTCCTCGTCGGCGTCGGCCATGAGCGCCTCGTCGACCGGCCGGTAGGCGACCAGCCCGATCGGCTCCAGCACCCGGAACTGGTCGTCCAGCCGCATCATCGCGTCGGAGACCTGCTCCAGCACGTCGTCGGTGGGCTCCCCCATGTCGCTGGGGACCAGCACGGACGCGGCGAGCGCGGGCAGCGGCACCGCGGTGTCGCCCGCGTCGTCCTCGCCGACGGTGAGCAGGTAGAGGTTGCCGAGGACCCCGTCGAGGAACTCCGCCTCGGCCTCCGGGTCCCAGTCCAGGGAGGAGAGGTCCAGTTCGCCCTCGCTCTCGGTCATGGCGTCGACCAGCGCCCCGAGGTCGGGCGCGCTCGCGTCGGCGAGGACCGTCTCCAGGGCGGCGAGCCAGACGGTGAGCACGTCCTGCGGGGAACCGCCGGTGAGCAGGGCGAGTTCCTCGCCGGCCCGGACGGTGCCCTCGTCCTCGTCGACGACCTCGACGAGTCCGGCGTCCACCGCGACCCGCCAGGCCTCGTTCGCGTCGGCGGCGGCCCGGTCGCCGCTCAGTCCGAGCGTCTCGGCCGCCGCCCCGAGCTGCTCCTCGACGAGCCCGCCGCCGGCGTCGACGCGGGTGTCAGGACCGGCCCAGCGGGCGAGCCGGGCGGCGCTGGCGAGCAGCGGGGCCGAGAGCGCGTCGCGGGCCAGTTCCGCCTCGGGCCGGAGCCGCGCGGGCGGCAGGGTGGAGCTGTCTGACATCGGCTGGTTTCTCCTCGCGCGCCTCGACGGCCGTACGACCACCTGGACGCCGTACGGCTCAGCCGCTCAGCCTAGACGGGTTTCCACCCATGCCGCCCGGTTCATCTCTCCGTCGGCCGCCGTACATGGCCGAAACCTTGACAACGGGCCGGGCCGCGCAGGAGATTGACGCGCGTAGAAACAGGGGGGCACAGGTGTTCAGTTCCGCATGCGCGCTCCCCTCCTCCTCATGCTTCCCGGCGTTCGCAGTCACGTCCCCGGAGGGACCCATGCCGAGCAAGTCGTCCGCGCGCCTCGCCGCGCTCACCGTCGCCGCCGTCTGCTCCGCGGCGTCGACCGTCGTCATCGTCTCGCCCGCGCACGCCGAGTCCGTGCGCGTCCACGACATCCAGGGCACCACCCGGATCTCCCCGTACGCGGGCCGGCAGGTCGCCGACGTGACGGGAATCGTCACCGGGGTCCGCGGCTACGGCTCCTCCAGAGGGTTCTGGATCCAGGACCCGGAGCCGGACGCCGACCCCGCCACCAGCGAGGGCATCTTCGTCTTCACCAGCTCGGTCCCGAAGGTCGCCGTCGGTGACGCGGTCTCCGTCTCCGGCACGGTCACGGAGTACGTCCCCGGCGGCGCTTCCACCGGCAACCAGTCGCTGACCGAGATCACCCGCCCGACCGTCACCGTGGTCTCCTCCGGCAACGCGGTCCCGGCCGCCACCCGGATCACCGCCCGGTCGGTGCCGCGCGCCTACACCCCACAGGCCGGCGGCGGCTCGGTCGACGCCCTGCCGCTGCGCCCGTCGAAGTACGCCCTGGACCTCTACGAGTCCCTGGAGGGCATGAACGTCCAGGTCTCCGACGCCCGGGTCGTCGGCGCCACCGACCCGTACACCGAGCTGTGGGTGACGGTGAAGCCGACGGAGAACCCGAACCGGCGCGGCGGCACCGTCTACGGCTCCTACGACGACCAGAACACCGGCCGGCTCCAGATCCAGTCCCTCGGCGCGGTCGCCGACTTCCCCGACGCGACCGTCGGCGACACCCTCGCCGGGACCACCGCGGGCCCGCTGGACTACAACCAGTACGGCGGCTACACGCTGGTCGCGAACGACATGGGCACGCTGGAGAGCGGCGGCACCGAGCGGGAGACCACCCGCGCCCAGAAGCGCGGCGAACTGGCGGTGGCGACGTACAACGTCGAGAACCTCGACCCCTCCGACGACACCTTCGCCGCGCACGCCGCCGCGATCGTCGGCAATCTGTCCTCGCCCGACATCGTCTCCCTGGAGGAGATCCAGGACGACAACGGCGCCACCGACGACGGCACGGTCACCGCGGACGAGACGGTGGGCCGGCTGATCGACGCGATCGTCGCGGCGGGCGGCCCGCGCTACGACTGGCGCTCGGTCGACCCCGTCGACAAGGCCGACGGCGGCGAACCCGGCGGCAACATCCGCCAGGTCTTCCTCTTCGACCCCGAGCGGGTCTCCTTCACCGACCGGCCGGGCGGCGACGCCACCACCGCGACCGGCGTGACGAAGAAGCACGGGAAGGCGGCCCTGACCCTCTCCCCCGGCCGCGTCGACCCCGCGGACGCCGCCTGGGAGAACAGCCGCAAGCCGCTCGCCGGCGAGTTCGTCTTCCGCGGGAAGACCGTCTTCGTCATCGCCAACCACTTCGCGTCCAAGGGCGGCGACCAGGGGCTGACCTCCTCCTACCAGCCCCCGGCCCGCGGCTCGGAGACGCAGCGCCACCTCCAGGCGCAGGCCGTCAACGCCTTCGTGAAGGACATCCTCGCCGTCCAGAAGAACGCGGACGTCATCGCGCTGGGCGACATCAACGACTACGAGTTCTCCGCCACGACCCGCCTCCTGGAGGACGACGGCGCGCTCTGGTCGGCGGTCAAGTCGCTGCCGAGGAGCGAGCGTTACTCGTACGTCTACCAGGGCAACAGCCAGGTCCTGGACCAGATCCTGGTCAGCCCCTCGATCCGGCGCGGGTCCGGGCTGTCGTACGACAGCGTGCACATCAACGCCGAGTTCCACGACCAGATCAGCGACCACGACCCGCAGGTGCTGCGATTCCGGCCGTAGTCCGGCCGGGGGTTCAGTCCGGGACGAGGCCGAGGGCGTGGTCGTAGCGGCGCACCGTGCCGCTCCGCAGCCCCGGCCACGGCCGCGACCGCAGCCGCCGCCACACCTCGGCGCCGGTGTCCTCCGCGTGGACGAGGACCCGGGTGCCGTCGGTGGAGAGGTGGAAGTGGGCACCGGGGCCGGCCCCCGGGGCGTCGAGCGCGGCGTCGGCCCACGCCCGCTGCCGGGCCGGGTCCGGCGCCTCGAACTCCACGTCGACGATGACGACACGCCCCGCGGCGGGGGCCGTCCCGTCGTCGCGGGGCGTGTCGCGGTAGCGCCGGGTCCCGTCGTCGCGAAGCCCGCCGCGGTAGCGCCGGTAGCGGCCGAGGCCCAGCCGTTCGATGCCGGGCACGGCCGTGTCGATCTCGTCGACGCGCTCCTGGCGGTGGGTCTTCGCGAACGCCTCGTACGCGGCCTCGTCCGCCCACTGCGAGTGGTGCAGCAGCGTCTCGCCGTCCAGGCCGGTGTACACGTGGTAGCTCCGCAGCGCGTTCGCCGGCCAGGGGCGCCGCTCCCAGGCGCGGGCGATCGCCCCGACGGCGGCCCGCTGCCGCTCGGGGCCGCCGACCCGCCACGTACTGAAGAAGGGCGCCGCGACGTCCGGGCGGGCGAGGTCGGGGCGGGTGTCGGTACGGCGGGTCATGTCGGCCTCTCGTCGGTCGGGGCGGAGAACGCCGCGCGCGTGGTCCGCGCGCACCACTCTCCGACCTGAAGCGGAGTCGAGGTCAAGGCCCACCGGACGTGTCGGGTGGGGTCAGCGGCGTCCGCCGCGGTGGTGCCGCAGCACCCCGACCGCCACGGCCGCGCCCGCCGCCGCGCCGGCCAGCAGCACCGGCCGCGGGTGGCGCAGGCCCGCCTCCAGCACGCCGCGCACCGGACCCGGCACGCCCCGCTCGACGCTGTGCCCGGCGTGTGCGGCGGTGCTGCGCAACTGGACGGTCATCGCGCCGGCCTTGTCCCGCAGGTCGGCGACGCGGGCCTTCGCCCGGCCCCCCGGGTCGCTGAACTGCGCCCGCAGTTCGTCGGGCCCCTTGGCCCCGGTGACCGCGCCACCGCCGTACCCGGCCCCCTTCGCCCCGGTCCCGGTCGCCGCGCCGCTGCCGTGCCTGTCCGTGTTCTTCGGGTCGGTCATCGGTCCGCCCCTTCCCTCTCGTCCTCGGTCGTTCCGGGTCCGCGCCCGGCCGGCGGGTACCCGGGCCCGCCGACGGCTACGCCCGCCCCTTGCCGGGGCGTCCGAGCCGGGCCAGCCGGCTCTGGAACCAGTCGAGCCGGGCCTGCAACAGGGCCGCCTCGGCGACGAGTTCGGGCACACCCGGCCCGTCGCCGCCGATATCCGTCCCGCCGGACGGCGTGCCGCCCGGCGCCGTCACCACCCGCAGCCCGTCCCCGGCCAGCCGGGCGAAGGTCCCCGGGGTCACCGCCGTACGGGCGCCCGCGCAGCCCGCGCAGGCGGGGGCCAGCGCACGCCAGCCGGGGCGGCCCCAGCCCGCGTCGGCCAGGACCGCCGCCGGGGCGCCGCAGCCGCAGGGCCCGGCGGTGGCGGACCGCACCCGCTGCCGGGCGGAGCGGAAGCCCCGCTCGAAGCGGAGGTAGCGGCCCAGTACGCGGACCTCCAGCAGGAGGGCCGCCCGGTGTTCGGCCGTGCACAGCAGCGCCTCGGCCGTCGTACGGTCGTGCACGCAGTGGAAGCCGCAGTCGCAGCGGCGGTGCGGCGGCCGGTGCCGCAGCCCGTAGACGCAGGACGCGTCGGCCAGGACGCCGTACGGCAGTGCCCCGCCCAGGGAGACGCCGGTGAAGGCGGCCCGGGTGCCGTCCTGGGACAGCACCGCGTGCGCGATCTTGTAGCCGGTCGGCGGCTCCGTCGGGCGTTCCTCCGGAAGCCGCAGCCTCATCGAACGGCCGGAACCTCTTCGGGCACGGACACGGCTTCGGGCGCGGGCGCCGCTTCATACACGACCGGCGCCACGGCCCCGTCCACGCCCCGGGCCTCCTCCGCCTCGGCCTCCGGCCGTTCCTCCGCGACTCCGGTGGCGAGTGCCTTGCCGAGCTTCATGACGCCTCCCATGACCATGGTGGGTGTGGTGCCGTCGACCGCTCCGGCCATGGTGGCCCATGGGAACGGGATTGGACATACCGCCTTCCGCCGAAAACCCTCAGCACCGCCTGCCGGTCAGCGGATGGCGAAGACGGGCTCCCGGTCCCGGGGGTCGGAGGTCCTCGCCGGCGTGCCGGTCGCCGCCGCTCAGCAGGACGGCCGTCCTCAGCAGCGCGGTCGAGCGGTTCGCCACGAAGCCGCGGAGACTCTCCCGCGCCTGCGCATCCGTCGTCACCTTCTCGTGCCCCGGCCGGACCCTGTGTCCGTCCCCCGCACCTCCTGTGACGTGTGCGGGCAGAGTTCACTGTGTCTGCCCGCACGCCGGTGTCACCGCCAGCTGTAGCCGTCGCCGAACAGCAGCGTGTGCTCCAGCACGTCCTCCATCGGGTCGTCGATCTGGCCGACGTTGATCAGGCCGACCCGGGGGCCGTTGTGCGAGGACGTGTTCGTCTCGTCGGCGTGCGCGGCGCCCGCGGGCAGCCAGCAGACCGCCGCCGCGGCCCCCACCCCGGTCAGCCAGCGCACCACGGACCTCGTCCGCTCGTTCGTCCAGTCCGGCATGTCCGGCTCCTCGATTGGTCGGTGCGGCGTCTGATCGGCCGCCGTGTCGGCCTGTTCATCTGCGGGACTCGGGATAAGGTCACGCCCGGTCCGGCGGCGCCCACCGGAATGATGAACAGTCCGGCGACCGCGGTGGCATGATCCGTGGCCATGGACACGGAGGGCACGGCGACGGCCGTGGGCGCGGCGTGCACGCTGCTCGGGGTCGCGATCGGCGCGCTGGGCACCCTGTGGGCCGCGCGGATGCAGGTGCGAGGCGCCGTCGCGCAGGCCGACGCCATGCTGACGCAGGCCGACACCACCTACCGCGCGGCCCTGGACCAGGCCCACGCGACGCAGCGCGCCGCGCACGCGCAGTGGCGCCGGGAGATCCGGCGGGACGCGTACGCGGCGTTCGTCGCCGCGCTGGACCGGCTGGAGGAGCGGGTGACCCGGCCGGAGCTGCTGGAGGGCGGCGCCGGTGGTGCGGCGGATGCCGTGGCCACCGCCTCCCGCGCCGTGCAGGCCGCCTACGCGGTGGTGGAACTGGAGGGACCCGCGCCGTTGTCGACACTGGCCCGCACGGTCTGGCAGGCCGGTGTCACGGCGGGCGAGCACGCCCTGCGGCTGGCCCCGAGGGCGAGCGCCCTGCGGCTCCTGGACGCCGCGGCCTCCGACGTGCCCGCGGACCCGGCGGCCGCCTCGGCCCCCGCCGAGGCGGCGCGCGCGGCGCACCGGGAACTGACCCGGCTGCGCGAGACGGTATTCCGCCACGACTCCGGCGAGGCCGACCATGCGGCCCTCCACGCGGCCCGGCAGCGCGCGGCCGGCGCCCTCGACGCGAGCGGGCTCTTCACCGCGGAACAGCGGCGCGCCCTGCTCGGCGATCCCTCCTGGGAGGGGGCGCTGCGGACGGCGGCCGAGCACGCGGAGTCCCTGCGCCGCCTGACGACGGCCCGCGCCGAGTTCGTCTCGACCGCCCGCGATCTCCTCGACACCGCCTGAGCCACCGGTCCCCCGGGAGACGGCGGCGCCCTCCCCGGCCGGGCTCGGCGGGGGAGGGCGTCCGGGAACCGCTCGTCAGTTGTGGCTGTGCAGCACGTCGTTCAGGCCGCCCCACACCGCGTTGTTCGGGCGGGCCTCGACCGTGCCGGTGACCGAGTTGCGGCGGAAGAGGATGTGGGAGGCGCCGGAGAGGTCGCGGGCCTTGACGACCTCGCCGTCGGGCATGGTCACGCGGGTGCCCGCGGTGACGTAGAGGCCCGCCTCGACCACGCACTCGTCGCCGAGGGCGATGCCGACGCCCGCCTCGGCGCCGATCAGGCAGCGCTCGCCGATGGCGATGCGGACGTTGCCGCCGCCGGAGAGGGTGCCCATGGTGGAGGCGCCGCCGCCGATGTCGGAGCCGTCGCCGACGACGACGCCCGCGGAGATGCGGCCCTCGACCATCGAGGTGCCGAGCGTCCCGGCGTTGAAGTTGACGAAGCCCTCGTGCATGACGGTGGTGCCCTCGGCGAGGTGCGCGCCGAGGCGGACGCGGTCGGCGTCGGCGATGCGCACGCCCTTGGGGGCGACGTAGTCGGTCATGCGGGGGAACTTGTCGACCGAGGTGACCTGGAGGTGCAGGCCCTCCGCGCGGGCGTTGAGGCGGACCTTCTCCAGGTCGTCGACGGCGACCGGGCCGAGCGAGGTCCAGGCGACGTTGGCGAGGTGGGCGAAGATGCCGTCCAGGCTCTGGCCGTGCGGCCGGACCAGCCGGTGGGAGAGCAGGTGGAGACGGAGGTAGACGTCGTGGGCGTCGACCGGCTTCTCGTCCAGGGAGGCGATGACCGTGCGGACCGCGACCACCTCGACGCCGCGGCGGGCGTCCGGGCCGACCGCGGCGGTGGCGCCGCCGCCGAGGAGCTGCGCGGCCTGTTCGGCGGTGAGCCGTTCCGTGCCCGAGGGGCCGGGCTCGGCGACCAGTTCGGGCGCCGGGAACCAGGTGTCGAGAACGGTGCCGTCGGCGGCGACGGTGGCGAGGCCGGCGGCCACGGCACCGGTGGTGCGGGGAGCAGTCGTGTCGGTCATGCTGGCAACCTAACCGGCGAGGCGCGCCCAGGGCGAACCGGCCCGCGCCCCCGTCTCACGTGCCGAGCAACCTGGCCAGCGCCTGTCGCGCGTACTCCTCGTCGTAGGGCGTGTCCGTCAGCAGGACCTGGAGGCAGATGCCGTCCACCAGCGCGACCAGCGCCCGCGCGGTGAGCGGGTCGGTGCGGTGGGCGAGCAGCTCCGCGACGCCGTCGGCCCACTCGGCGGCGACGGGACGCAGGGCGGGGCGGCGGAGCGCCGCGAGGTACAGCTCGTACTCCAGCTCCACGCCGGTGCGGTCGCCGCCGAGCCACTCGCCGAGGACCCGGGCCAGCTCCGCGGCGAGGTCGGCGTGCGGGTCGCGCAGCGCCGGGTGCGCGGCCATGACCTCGGCGAAGCCCTCGTTGGCCTGGCGCAGCGCGGCGACGAGGAGTTCGTCGAGGGTGGCGAAGTGGTACGTGGTGGAGCCGAGCGGTACGTCCGCCTCGGCGGCGACGGTGCGGTGGCTGAGGCCGGCGATGCCCTTGCGCCCCGTGACCCGGATGGCGGCGTCGATGATCCGCTGCCGTCGCTCGGGGTCGTACCGCCGGGCCATCAGTGCGCCCCGCCGAGGTTCAGCACCACCACTCCGACGATGATCAGCGCGATCCCGGCGGCCTTGGCCGGGGTCATGCCCTCCCCCATGAAGAGGATGCCGATCACGGCGATGGCGGCGGTACCGACGCCGGCCCAGATCGCGTAGGCCGTGCCGATGGACAGGAGTTTCAGCGTCTGGGCGAGCAGCGCGAAGGAGACGATGTAGCCGGCCACGGTGAGCAGCGACGGCAGCAGCCTGCTGAACCCTTCGCTGTACTTCATGGCGGTGGTGGCTCCGACCTCGGCGGCGATGGCACCGGCGAGCAGCAGGTATCCCATGCGGACGAGCGTACACAGAGAGGTGTACGCGCGTACACATGACGGCACGTCAGGGTGCGGTGGACTCCGTGCGGGCGTCTTCGCGGGCCGCGACCGGGCCGTGCTCGCGCAGGCGGGTGCCCGCGTCGCGCAGCCGCCTGCGGGCGTGGGCCGCGCGGCGCAGCGCGGAGACCTTGCGGTAGCGCAGGAGGTCGGCGGGGTCGGGGCGGACGGCGCCGCTCGGCTCGTACCCGGCGCGCGCCAGCCGGTCGCCGAACGCGGCCTCGCAGAGCCGGACCTGGTCGGGGGTGAGCCGGTGGCGCCAGGTGCCCGAGCGGGCGGCGTCGGGTGCGCCGTGGGTGTTTCGGTGCCAGGTCTTGCGGGCGGGCACGGCGACGTCCGCGAGCAGGTGCGGCGCGGTCATCGCGGGGTCGTACTCCTCGCCGAGGTAGGCACACAGGGCACGCAGCACCGGTTCGGGGTCGGCGAGCAGGTCCTCGTAGCGCAGTTCGTGCCAGCTGTCCGGGGGGAGGCGGCGGGCGTGGCGGCGGGTGGTGTCCATGACCTGCGCCCAGGTGGCGACCGCCTCGTGGAAGCCGGCGTGCCACCAGTCCACGCCCAGCAGGGAGGCGACGCAGTCCCGTCCGTCGCGCACCAGGTGCACGAACTGGGCGTCGGGGAAGAGCCGCAGGATCTCCGTGACGTGCAGGGCGTAGGCGGGCCGCTTGTCGCCCCAGCGGACCTTGCCGTGCCGTTCGGCGTACGCCCGCAAGGGGACGGCGAGGGCCGAGCCGAGGGTCGGCGGTCCGTCGGTGACGCGGGCGGCCACCGCGTCCGGGTCCACGCCCAGCTCGTGGAAGCGGGTCTCGGGGCGCCGGGTGAGCCACGCGGCGAGCGCGGCACGGTTCTCCCGCCGCGCCAGGTCGCCGAAGCCGAGCCGGCGCTCGTAGGCGGGGAGCACGAACCGGTTCTCGGGCGGCAGCGCGATCCGGGGGTGCGCGTGCAGCATGAGCTGGAGCAGGGTGGTGCCGGAGCGGGGGCAGCCCAGGACGAAGACGGGGCGGGCGGGAGGCGCGGTGATCACCTCTCCACGCTGCCGCGCGGGTCTGAGCGGGGGCTGAGAGGGCGGCCAGAACGCGATGTGAACCTTACGAGGACGGCCCCCGGCACCACTTGAGTTCCAGTGGTGCCGGGGGCCGTCCTCGTGAGGCGTGGCGGGTCAGACGTTGAACCCGAGCGCCCGCAGTTGCTCGCGGCCGTCGTCGGTGATCTTGTCGGGGCCCCACGGCGGCATCCAGACCCAGTTGATGCGCAGCTCGCTGACGAGGCCGTCCGTGGCGGACTTGGCCTGGTCCTCGATGACGTCGGTCAGCGGACACGCCGCCGACGTCAGGGTCATGTCGACGGTCGCGATGTTCGCGTCGTCGACGTGGATGCCGTAGATGAGGCCCAGGTTGACGACGTCGATGCCCAGTTCGGGGTCGACGACGTCCATCAGGGCCTCGCGGAGCTCTTCCTCCGAGGCCGGCTTCATCTCCACGGTCTCGCTCATGCCGTCTTCCTTTCGGCGTCGGCGCCGTCCAGCGCCTGGGCCGTCGCGTCCTTCCAGGCCATCCAGCTCAGCAGGGCGCACTTCACCCGGGCCGGGTACTTCGAGACCCCGGCGAACGCCACGGCGTCCTCCAGGACCTCCTCCATCGCGTCGTCGGGTTCGAGCTTGCCCTTGGACTGCATCAGCTCCAGGAAGGTCTCCTGGACCTTACGCGCGTCGGACAGCTCCTTGCCGACCAGCAGGTCGTTGAGGACGGAGGCGGAGGCCTGGCTGATCGAACAGCCCTGGCCCTCGTACGAGACGTCCTCGATCGTCGTGCCGTCGTACTTCACGCGGAGGGTGATCTCGTCGCCGCACGTCGGGTTCACATGGTGAACCTCGGCGTCGCCATCGCGCAGACCACGCCCGTGCGGGTTCTTGTAGTGGTCCAGGATGACTTCCTGGTACATGGAGTCCAGCTTCACGCCTCAGCCCCTCATCCGAAGAAGTTCCGTACGTGCTCCAGGCCGTCGACCAGGGCGTCGACCTCGGCCGGCGAGGAGTACAGATAGAACGACGCTCGCGTGGTCGCGGGAATTCCGTACCGGAGGCAGACGGGACGGGCGCAGTGGTGGCCCACCCGGACCGCGATGCCCTGTTCGTCGAGGACCTGGCCCACGTCGTGCGGGTGGATGTCGCCGAGGGTGAAGGAGATCGCGGCGCCGCGCTCCTCGGCCGTGGTGGGGCCGATGATGCGCAGGTCGGGAACTTCCAGCAGCCGCTTCACCGCGTACTCGGTGAGCGCCTGCTCATGGGCGAGGATCTTCTCCATGCCGATCGAGTTCAGGTAGTCGATCGCCGCGCCGAGACCGACCGCCTGCGCGATCGGCGGCGTGCCCGCCTCGAACTTGTGCGGGGCCGGGGCGTACGTCGACGAGTGCATCGACACCGTCTCGATCATCTCGCCGCCGCCGAGGAAGGGCGGCAGGTCCTCCAGGAGTTCCTGGCGGCCCCAGAGGACGCCGATGCCGGTCGGGCCGCACATCTTGTGGCCGGTGAAGGCCACGAAGTCGGCCTGGAGGGCCTGTACGTCCAGCGGCATGTGCGGCGCGGCCTGGGAGGCGTCGACGCAGACCAGGGCGCCGACCTCCTGGGCGCGGCGGACGATCGCCTCGACCGGGTTGTGGGTGCCGAGGATGTTGGAGACCAGCACGAAGGAGACGATCTTCGTCTTCTCGGTGATGACCTCCTCGATGTTCGACAGGTCGAGGCGGCCGTCGTCGGTCAGGCCGAACCAGCGGAGCTTCGCGCCCGTGCGCTGCGCGAGCAGCTGCCACGGCACGATGTTGGAGTGGTGCTCCATCTCCGTGATGACGATCTCGGTGTCCGAGTCCACGCGGTAGGGCTCGTCGGCCCAGCCCAGCATGTTGGCCACGAGGTTGAGGGACTCCGAGGCGTTCTTGGTGAAGATCACCTCGTCGCGGGAGGGCGCGTTGACGAACTCCGCGACCTTGTCCCGCGCGCCCTCGTACAGCGCCGTGGCCTCCTCGGCGAGGACGTGCACGCCACGGTGGACGTTGGCGTTGTAGCGCTCGTAGTACTCGCTGAGCGCGTCCAGCACCTGTCGCGGCTTCTGGCTGGTCGCCGCGTTGTCCAGGTACACGAGCTTGCGCCCCTCGTGGACCTGGCGGTCCAGGATGGGGAAGTCCTTGCGGATCGCCTCAGTGTCGAGGAGGCCCGGCAGCCGTGTCACTCGGATGCGCCACCCTTCGTGTATGCCTCGTAGCCCTCGGCCTCCAGCTTGTCGGCCAGCTCCGGACCGCCGGACTCGGCGATCCGCCCGTTGGCGAAGACGTGCACGTGGTCGGGGTTGATGTACCGCAGGATGCGCGTGTAGTGCGTGATCAGCAGGGTGCCGACCTCGCCGGTCTCACGGACCCGGTTGACGCCCTCGGAGACGACGCGCAGGGCGTCGACGTCCAGGCCCGAGTCGGTCTCGTCGAGGATCGCGACCTTCGGCTTGAGCAGTTCGAGCTGGAGGATCTCGTGGCGCTTCTTCTCACCGCCGGAGAAGCCCTCGTTGACGTTGCGCTCGGCGAAGGCGGGGTCGATGGAGAGCCGCTCCATGGCCTCCTTGACCTCCTTGACCCAGGTGCGCAGCTTGGGGGCCTCGCCGCGGACGGCGGTGGCGGAGGTGCGCAGGAAGTTGGAGACCGAGACGCCGGGGACCTCGACCGGGTACTGCATGGCGAGGAAGAGGCCGGCGCGGGCGCGCTCGTCGACGGACATCTCCAGGACGTCCTCGCCGTCGAGGGTGACGGTGCCGCCGGTGATCGTGTACTTGGGGTGACCCGCGAGGGAGTAGGCGAGGGTCGACTTGCCGGAGCCGTTGGGGCCCATGATGGCGTGCGTCTCGCCCTGCTTCACGGTCAGGTCGACACCCTTGAGGATCTCCTTCGTGGCGTTGTCGGCCTCGACGGTGACGTGCAGGTCTCGGATTTCAAGCGTTGCCATGGGTGCCTCAGGACTCCTGGGTGAGGGAGGCGCGTACGTCGACAAGGACGCTGCCCCCTTCGATCTTTACGGGATATACGGGGACGGGGCGCGTCGCCGGAAGACTGTCGGGTTTGCCGGAGCGCAGGTCGAAGCGCGAGCCGTGCAGCCAGCACTCGATGTGGCAGTCGTCGACCTCGCCCTCGGAGAGGGAGACGTTCGCGTGCGAGCAGATGTCGTTGATCGCGAAGACGTCGCCCTCGGTCCGCACGATGGCCACGGGCGTGCCGTCGAGTTCCACCCGGTGCGGGGTGTCCTCCTCCAGCTCGCCCACTGCGCAGGCGCGTACGTAGGTCATGCGACCGACGCCTCCAGCTCCTCTTCGATCTTGGCGAGGAGGCGTTCCTCGATGTCGGCGACGCCGATCTGCTGGACCAGTTCGGCGAAGAAGCCGCGGACCACCAGGCGGCGGGCGTCGATCTCGGGGATGCCGCGCGCCATCAGGTAGAAGAGCTGCTCGTCGTCGAAGCGGCCGGTGGCGGAGGCGTGGCCGGCGCCGACGATCTCACCGGTCTCGATCTCCAGGTTGGGCACGGAGTCGACGCGGGCGCCGTCGGTGAGGACGAGGTTGCGGTTCATCTCGTAGGTGTCGGTGCCCTCGGCCTTGGCCTCGATGAGCACGTCGCCGATCCAGACCGCGTGCGCGTTCTCGCCCTGCAGCGCGCCCTTGTAGACGACGTTGGACTTGCAGTGCGGGACGTTGTGGTCGACCAGGAGGCGGTGCTCCTGGTGCTGGCCGCGGTCGGTGAAGTAGAGGCCGAACATCTCGGTCTCGCCGCCGGGGCCGGCGTACCTGACGCGCGGGTGGAGGCGGACGACGTCGCCGCCGAAGGTGACGACGACGGACTTGAAGCTCGCGTCGCGGCCGACCAGCGCGTTGTGCTGGGCGACGTGGACGGCCTTGTCGTCCCAGTCCTGGACGGAGACGACGGTCAGCTTGGCGCCGTCACCGAGGACGTAGTCGACGTTGGCGGCGAGCACGGCATCACCGGTGTGGTCGATGACGACCACGGCCTCGGCGAAGGCGCCCAGCTCGATCACCTGGTGGGCGTAGGCGACGCCGCCCTCGCCGTGCACGGCGATGCGGATCGGCTCGGTGAGCGCCGCCTCCTTGGGCACGGTGATGACCGTGGCCTGCTCGAACGCCGAGTACGCCTGGGCGGCGACCCGGTCCACCGGGGTACCGGCCCGGCCGATGCGCGCGTCGTCGCGGCCGACGGTCTCGACGGTGACGCCCTCGGGGGCCTGGATCTCCGCCTTCAGTCCGCCGCCGGTGGCGACGGCGGTGCCGTCGTGCAGGCCGCGCAGCCGCTCCAGCGGGGTGAACCGCCACTCCTCCTCGCGGCCGTGCGGGACCGGGAAGTCCGCCACGTCGAAGGAGGGGGGCGCGCTCATGCGCGTGGCGACGGTCGAGTCGGCCTCGGCGGCCACCGCGATCGCACCGGCGGTCGTGGAACCGACCGGCGGGGGTCCCCCCGCCGGGGCGGAGCCGGAGGTGGGGGAGTTCTGAGCCTCAGCCATGGCTGTCGTAGTGCTCGCTTTCCGTTACGTAAGGGGCTTCAGGGGCGGGGCGGGGTCAGCCGACCGCGCCTTCCATCTGCAGCTCGATCAGCCGGTTGAGCTCCAGCGCGTACTCCATCGGCAGTTCCTTGGCGATCGGCTCGACGAAGCCGCGCACGATCATCGCCATCGCCTCGAACTCGCTCAGACCGCGGCTCATCAGGTAGAAGAGCTGGTCCTCGGAGACCTTGGAGACGGTCGCCTCGTGGCCCATGGAGACGTCGTCCTCGCGGACGTCGACGTAGGGGTAGGTGTCCGAGCGGGAGATGGTGTCGACGAGCAGCGCGTCGCACAGCACGTTGGACTTGGCGCCGGGGGCGCCCTCACCGATCTCGATCAGGCCGCGGTAGGAGGTACGGCCGCCACCGCGCGCCACCGACTTGGAGACGATGTTGGAGGACGTGTTCGGGGCCATGTGGACCATCTTGGCGCCGGCGTCCTGGTGCTGGCCCTCGCCCGCGAAGGCGATGGACAGGGTCTCGCCCTTGGCGTGCTCGCCCATCAGGTAGACGGCCGGGTACTTCATGGTGACCTTGGAGCCGATGTTGCCGTCGATCCACTCCATGGTCGCGCCCTCGTACGCCACGGCGCGCTTGGTGACCAGGTTGTAGACGTTGTTCGACCAGTTCTGGATGGTCGTGTAGCGGCAGCGGGCGTTCTTCTTGACGATGATCTCGACGACGGCGCTGTGCAGCGAGTCCGACTTGTAGATCGGCGCGGTGCAGCCCTCGACGTAGTGCACGTAGGCACCCTCGTCGACGATGATCAGGGTCCGCTCGAACTGGCCCATGTTCTCGGTGTTGATCCGGAAGTAGGCCTGGAGCGGGATCTCGACGTGCACGCCCTTCGGCACGTAGATGAAGGAGCCGCCGGACCACACGGCCGAGTTCAGCGACGCGAACTTGTTGTCGCCGACCGGGATGACCGTGCCGAAGTACTCCTTGAACAGCTCCGGGTGCTCCTTGAGCGCCGTGTCGGTGTCCAGGAAGATGACGCCCTGCTCCTCCAGGTCCTCACGGATCTGGTGGTAGACGACCTCCGACTCGTACTGGGCGGCGACACCGGCGACGAGGCGCTGCTTCTCGGCCTCCGGGATGCCCAGCTTGTCGTAGGTGTTCTTGATGTCCTCGGGCAGGTCCTCCCAGGACTCCGCCTGCTTCTCCGTGGAGCGCACGAAGTACTTGATGTTGTCGAAGTCGATGCCGGAGAGGTCCGAGCCCCAGTTCGGCATGGGCTTCTTCTCGAAGAGCTTCAGGCCCTTGAGACGGAGCTTGGTCATCCACTCCGGCTCGGACTTCTTCGCGGAGATGTCCCGGACGACGTCCTCGTTGATGCCGCGCTTCGCAGAGGCGCCGGCCGTGTCGGAGTCGGCCCAGCCGTATTCGTACTTGCCCAGACCCTCGAGTTCGGGGTGAGCAGTCTCCGTGGGGAGAGTCATGCGGGGTTCCTCCCGGCCGTGCTTACGGATGCGTTGTCAGTGGTCTTGGAAGTCTTCGGAATGAACGTCGTGCAGACGCCGTCGCCGTGCGCGATGGTCGCCAGCCGCTGTACGTGCGTACCGAGCAGCTCGGCGAAGAATTCCGTCTCGGCCTCGCACAGCTGCGGGAACTTCTCGGCCGCGTGCGCGACCGGGCAGTGGTGCTGGCAGAGCTGCTGCCCCTGCTGGGGGCGGGGCGCGCTGCGCGCGGTGGCAGCGTACCCGTCCGCGCTCAGGGCCTTGGCCAGCGCTTCCGCGCGTCGCTCCGGCGGCAGCCCCTCGACCGCCCGGCGGTACGCGGCGGACTGCGCGGCGATCCGGGCGCGGGCGAAGGCGGCGACCGCCTGCTCCCCGCCCTCGCGCTCGGAGATCCAGCGCAGAGCGTCCTCGGCGAGCTTGTCGTAGGACTGGTCGAAGGCGTCCCGGCCGCAGTCGGTCAGGGCGAAGGCCTTCGCGGGCCGCCCGCGCGTGCGCGCGCCGTAGACGCGGCGGTCGCGGGCCTCCACGACGTTGTCCGTGAGCAGTGCGTCGAGATGGCGGCGGACGGCGGCCTGGGTGAGGCCGAGGCGCCCGGCCAGCTCCGTGACGGTCGACGGCCCGTGGTCCAGGATGGACCGCGCGACCCGGTTGCGCGTGGAGCGCTCCCCGGTAGCGAGCTCCTCTTGGGATGCCTGGCCGACGTTTTTCACAACGCCATTGTTGCGTAATTCCTCGGACCCGGGCAAGCGAGGCCCGGCGCACCTCACGGTGCCGTGCGTCACTTAGGTATACCTAATCTGACCTGCGGGAACGATCTTTGATCGATCAAAAACGGTAGCGCACGGCCATCGGCTCGTGGACACTCGCCTCCATGCCCACACCCCCTCCCGCCGGTCCCCTGGTCACCCGGGGCACCCTCGCGGCCGACCTGCGCGCCCTCGGTGTCCGCTCCGGCGAAATCCTCCTGGCGCACTCCTCGCTCAGCTCCCTCGGCTGGGTCTGCGGCGGGGCCGTGGCCGTGGTCCGGGGAGTGCTCGACGTACTCGGCCCGGACGGGACACTGGTCGTGCCCACACAGACCGCCGACCTGTCCGACCCGGCGCTCTGGGAGAGCCCGCCGGTCCCCGAGGAGTGGTGGGACACCATCCGCAACGCGATGCCGCCCTACGACCCGCCGACCACGCCCACCCGCGGGGTCGGCGTGGTCCCCGAGACGGTGCGCACCTGGCCGGGCGCCGTGCGCAGCGCGCATCCGCAGACGTCGTTCGCCGCGCTCGGCCCGCGCGCCGAGGAGATCACCCGGGACCACGCGGCCGACTGCCGGCTGGGCGAGCGCAGCCCGCTGGCCGCCCTGGAGCGCACCGGCGCCCGGGTGCTGCTGCTCGGCGCCGGCTTCGACTCCTGCACCGCCTTCCACCTGGCCGAGTACCGCGTCCCGGCGCCTCTGGTCGAGGTGGGCCGCCCGGGTCCGTTCGGCTGGGAGCGGGTGACGGAGGTGTCGATCACCTCGGACCGGTTCGACGAGCTGGGGCACGACTTCGAACGGGACCGGCCCGTCGTGCGCGGGAAGGTCGGCGCGGCGGACGCGCGGCTGTTCCCGGTGGCCGACGCGGTGGCCTACGCCGAACGGTGGCTGGCGCTGCACCGCCCCCGTCCGGAGGAGATCGTCCACCCCCGCGCCTGAGCCGCCGGCGGCGTACCTAGACTCGTGACCCATGCGAAGCGAGCCCGTGGTCCCCGTGGTCGAGGTGCAGGCCCTGGTGAAGCGGTACGGCACGAAGACCGCCGTGGACGGCCTCGACCTGGTGGCCCGGACGGGCGTGACCGCCGTGCTCGGCCCCAACGGGGCGGGCAAGACGACCACGATCGAGACCTGCGAGGGGTACCGCCGAGCGGGCTCCGGCACCGTGCGCGTCCTGGGCCTCGACCCCGTCCGCCACGCCGGTGACCTGCGGCCCCGCGTCGGCGTGATGCTCCAGTCCGGGGGCGTCTACTCCGGCGCCCGCGCCGACGAGATGCTCCGCCACGTGGCGAGGCTGCACGCGCACCCGCTCGACGTGGACGCCCTGATCGAGCGCCTCGGCCTCGGCTCCTGCGGCCGGACGGCGTACCGGAGGCTCTCCGGCGGCCAGCAGCAGCGGCTCGCGCTGGCGATGGCCGTGGTGGGCCGCCCGGAGCTGGTCTTCCTGGACGAGCCGACCGCGGGCCTGGACCCGCAGGCCCGCCGGGCCACCTGGGACCTCGTCCGCGACCTGCGCGCCGACGGCGTCTCGGTCATCCTCACCACCCACCACATGGACGAGGCCGAGCAGCTCTCCGACGACGTGGCGATCATCGACGCGGGCCGGGTCATCGCCCAGGGCTCGCCCGAGGAACTGTGCCGCGGCGGCGCCGAGAACACGCTGCGGTTCACCGGCCGGCCGGGTCTGGACGTGGCGAGCCTGCTCAAGGCGCTGCCCGCCGACTCCTCGGCGTCCGAGCCGGCGCCGGGCTCGTACCGGGTCGTCGGCAAGATCGACCCGCAACTGCTCGCGACGGTGACGTCGTGGTGCGCCCAGCACGGGGTGATGCCGGACCGGATCTCGGTGGAACGGCACACCCTGGAGGACGTCTTCCTGGAACTGACCGGCAAGGAGCTGCGCTCGTGACCACCTCCACCGGTACGCCCGGTACGACAGGGACCCCGGGCACGTACGCGCCGAGGCCCGGTGCCGCCCCGCTCCCCCGCATGATCGCGGCGCAGGCCGCGCTGGAGACGAGGATGCTGCTGCGCAACGGCGAGCAGCTGCTCCTCACAGTGATCATCCCGGCGCTGCTGCTCGTGCTGTTCGGCTCGGTCGACGTCATCGACACCGGGGAGGGCGACGCCGTCGACTTCCTCGCCCCCGGCGTCCTCGCGCTCGCCGTGATGTCGACGGCGTTCACGGGCCAGGCCATCGCCACCGGCTTCGAACGCCGCTACGGCGTGCTGAAGCGGCTGGCCGCCTCGCCGCTGCCGCGCTGGGGCCTGATGACCGCCAAGACGCTCTCCGTGCTGGTCACCGAGGTGCTCCAGGTCGTCCTGCTGACGGTGATCGCCTTCGCGATGGGCTGGTCGCCGCACGGCAGTCCGTTCGCCGTGCTGGTGCTCCTGGTCCTCGGCACGGCGGCCTTCTCGGGGCTCGGTCTGCTGATGGCCGGGACGCTGAAGGCCGAGGCGACACTGGCCGCCGCGAACCTGGTCTTCCTGCTGCTGCTCGTGGGCGGCGGCGTCATCGTCCCGCTGGACAGGTTCCCCGACGCGGCGCAGACGGTGCTCGGCCTGCTGCCCGTCTCCGCGCTGTCGGACGGTCTGCGCGACGTTCTCCAGCACGGCGCGTCCATGCCCTGGGGCGACCTGGGCATCCTGGCGGTGTGGACGGTCGTGGGCCTCGCGGCGGCGGGCCGGTTCTTCCGCTGGGAGTGAGCCGTCCGGGGCACGCACGGGACCCTCGTGAAAGCGTGCACAAGCTTCCCCCTACGATGGACGGCGTGCCAAACGTGACCCGCAACGACGTCGCAGCCGCCGTGCGCAATCCGCTCGCCTTCATCGCAGCGCGCTGGACCCCGCAGCCACGGACCGTCCGGCGGTCCGCCCTGACCGCCCTCGTCATGGCGGTGATCATCGTCGGCACCGGCGGCGCCGTCCGGCTGACCGGCTCCGGCCTCGGCTGCCCGACCTGGCCCAAGTGCACGGACGAGTCGCTGACGGCGACCAGCGAGATGGGCCTGCACGGCGCCATCGAGTTCGGCAACCGGCTGCTGGCCTACGTGATCTGCGCGGCGGTCGCCTGGGCGATCATCGCCGCCCGCTCCGAGAAGCCCTACCGGCGCTCCCTGACCCGGCTCGGCTGGGCGCAGTTCTGGGTGGTCATGGGCAACGCGATCCTCGGCGGCATCGTCGTCCTGGTCGGCCTCAACCCGTACACCGTCGCCGCGCACTTCCTGCTCTCCACCGCGCTGATCGCGGTAGCGACGGTGACGTGGCAGCGCACCCACGAGGGCGACGGGGCACCGCGCCCCCTGGTCGGCAGGGCCGTCGAGCAGCTGGTGTGGGTGCTCGTCGCCGTCACCCTGGTACTGATCACGGTCGGCACGGTCGTCACCGGTGCCGGGCCGCACGCGGGCGACTCCAGCGACGTCCCGCGGATGCCGCTGGACTGGGAGACGGTCTCCAAGCTGCACGCCGTACTGGCGTGGATCGTGGTGACGCTGACCTTCGCCCTGTGGTTCGTCCTGAAGGCCGTCGACGCGCCGAAGGGACCGCTGGCCCGCACCCGCGACCTGTTCCTGATCCTGCTCGCCCAGGGCGCCATCGGCTACGTGCAGTACTTCACCGACCTGCCGGAGATCCTCGTCGGCCTGCACATGGTCGGGTCGTGCCTGGTGTGGATCGGCGTCCTGCGGGTCCTGCTGGCGCTGCGCGAACGCCCCGAGGAGACGGCGGGCACGCTTCCCGTTCAGGAGTACGACGCGACCAGCGTGTCGATCGCGGGTCCCAGGTAGGACCGGGTCAGCGCGGCCCTGCGGTCCCGCCACTCGGCCGAGGGCGGCGCGGGGTCGTCGTAGCGCCGGGCGCGGACGTCCTCGACGACCTCGGCGGGCGCGCCCAGATCCGCCAGCTCGGCCAGCGCCTCCCGCTCGGAGATCAGCCGGCCGTCCCGCAGGGTGACGGTGGCACGGGCGAGGGTGACCAGGCCGAGGTCGACCCAGATGTCCTCCCGCCACAGCTCGGGGCGGCGGACCGTCGGCCGCCAGTACTCCCGCATGTTGCGGACGATGTACCCGGCGAGTTCCGCGTCCGTCACCGGGGGCAGCGGCCCGGCGGGCGGCGCGCCGTGCAGGACCTTCCCGAAGCTGTGCAGCTCGCGCCGGGTGATCGGGGTGACCGTGCGCCGGAACAGCCGCTCGTGCGCCCAGGTGAGGTGGCGTCGCTCCGTGTCGTCCGTGCCGTCCGGCGTCAGGTAGCTGCAGTGCAGTTTCGCGGCGAGCGGGTCGCCGCGCAGCCGCGCGTGCAGCAGCGCCAGCCGCCACACCGTCCGGGGGTTGAGTTCCGGTACGACCGCGATCAGGTCCAGGTCGCTGCGGCCCTCCTGGTAGTCACCGCCGGCCAGCGATCCGTGCGCCCAGACGGCGAGCGGCCCGAGGGGCGCGAGGCCGGTGAGGAAACGGTCGAGCAGTGTGTCGGTCGGCATCGGCCCAGTCTCCGTGGCCGGGGCGGAGCTGTACACACCGCCCGGGTTCAGCCCAGCCCGTAGACCCGTCGCGCGTTCCCCGCAGCGATCATGCCGGCCACCCGCCGGGCATCGCTCAGCGACCACGCCCCGTCGGCGACCCAGGTGCCGAGGACCCGGCCGAGGGCCTCGCGGAACAGCCGGGCGCCCACCACGTGCAGCTCGGGCAGGCCCCGCCCGCCGCTGGAGAAGAGGACCTTGCCGAAGGGGGACAGCTCCAGGATCTCGCCGAGCACACCGGCGGCGCGGGCACCGGTGCGCACGAGGGCGGCGCCCGCGTCGGCGTAGACGTGCGCGTAGGCACCGGCGAGGTGGGCGGCGTGCCGGTGGTACGGGTAGCCGTGCAGCAGCACGAGGTCGGTGCCGAGCCCGGCGGTGGCCCGGACCAGGTCGGTGAGGAGCGCGGGGTCGGCGCGGCCGGTGCGCGGTCCGGGCTCGCCGAGGCCCGCGTGCAGCTGGAGCGGCCGCCCGGAGGCGAGCGCGATCCACAGCAGGTGGCGCAGCAGTACCGGGTCGCTCAGCTCCCCGCCGACCGGCCGCGCGGCCAGCCACCGCCCGGCGGCGCCGCGCACCTCCCCCGGCCCCGGCGGCTCGGGCGCGAGCGCGAGGCCGTGCCGCAGACCCGCCACGGAGCCGAAGGCGACGGCGTGCGAGGCGGCGCCGTGCACCGCCTCGGCGAGATTGGCGAGGAAGGACTCCACCGTGCCGGAGGTGTCGGCCACCTGCTCGGCCAGTTGTTCGAGGCGGACGATCTCGTGGGCGACGGCGGCCCCGGCGGCGGCCATCTCGGCGGGTCCGGTGAGGTCGTCGGGGAGGCCGGAGTCGACCAGGTAGGTGGTGATGCCGCTGCCGCGCAGCAGTCTGCGGTCCGCCTCCAGGACGCCCAGCTCGCGGCGGCGGGCGAGGTAGCGGGCCGGCGGACAGTGCGGTTCGAGGCCGAGCAGCGGCGGGCACCAGCGGCGCACCGCGAACCCGGTCTGCGTGTCGAACAGGGTGGTGCCCGCGGCGGGCGGCCCCGCGGTGCGGGCCAGCTGGGCCTCGAAGGTGCCGAGGCCCAGCTCCGTCTTGAGGACGCCGTGACAGTACTGGTCCACCAGGGACGGCGTGTCGATCATCCGGGCTCCCCGCGTAGACGCCGTGCTCTGCTCACGAGTCCTAACGGGTGAACCGGGTGTCAGGTGTTGCGGGGGCCGCCGATCTGCAGTCCGGCCATGCGCGACCACTCGTACGGCCCCGTGCGGACCTGGCCGGCGAATTCGCCGTCGAACGACTCGTGGACGGTGAGGCCGGCCTTCTCGACCGCCTTCTCGGCGACCTCGTACGAGGGCGCGACCACGTCGCCCCACTCCCCGTCCGCCCCGACGAGCACGATCCGCGCCCCGCGCTGCCCGAGGTAGGCCACCTGCCCCTCGGCCCCGCCGTGCGCCTTGGAGAAGCTCCCGATCCGCCCGGCGAGCCGGGCCACGACCCGCTCACCCTTCACGTCAACCCGCTGCGTGTCTGCCATACCCACATGCTACCGACCGGTAAGTAAAACGCGCCCCCGAAGGGGCGCGGGGAACTGCGCGACCGGCCACGACGCCGCCGCGGACGACGACGCACCCTTCAGCGAAGAAACGGATCGACGGCCACGGCGAGGAACAGCACCGACACATAGGTGATCGACCAGTGGAACAGCCGCATCTCCTTGAGCTTCACGCCCGTGACCTCGGCCTTCGCCCGGTTCTGCAGCCCGTGCGCCTCCCACAGCCACATCCCGCCCGCGGCCAGCGCCACCACCGTGTAGAACCACCCGGTGTACCCCAGCGGCTGCAACAGCAGCGACACCACGACCATCACCCAGCTGTAGATGACGATCTGCTTGGCGACGACCTTGTTGGAGGCGATGACCGGCAGCATGGGAACGCCCACGCGCGCGTAGTCGTCCTTCACCTTCATGGACAGCGGCCAGTAGTGCGGCGGCGTCCAGAAGAACATCACCAGGAACAGGATGACCGGCGCCCAGGACATCGAGTTGGTCACCGCGGACCAGCCGATCAGCACCGGCAGGCAGCCGGCGATGCCGCCCCAGACGATGTTCTGCGACGTACGGCGCTTGAGGATCATCGTGTAGACGACGACGTAGAAAAGGAGCGCGCCGAGCGACAGCCACGCCGAGAACCAGTTGACGGTGAAGCCGAACAGCAGCGTCGACACCACCGCCAGGGTGATACCGAAGACGAGGCACTCCGCCGGAGAGACCATCCCCGTGACCAGCGGACGCTGTGACGTGCGGTCCATCAGCGCGTCGATGTCGCGGTCGATGTACATGTTCAGAGCGTTGGCGCCGCCCGCGGAGAGGTAACCGCCGACGCACGTCAGCAGCACCAGCTTCAGATCGGGCACGCCCTGCTCGGCGAGGAACATCACCGGAACGGTAGTGATCAGCAGAAGCTCGATGATCCGCGGCTTGGTCAATGCCACGAACGCCTTGACACGGGCCCCGAACGGCCGGTGACTCGGGCTCTGGCTCGTCCCGATTTCCCCCATTGCCTTAAGGGCATGGGAGGTACCCCCACCCGCAGGACGGGATTCAACGGCTGTCACGCACACCCCTGACAGAGACATCCCAGCGAGCTTCCCGTGCATCCCCGTGTGTGAAGTGCGGGTAAAGACTCGCGCGTACCACGCCACTTTAGACCGGGGCGGTTCCCCGGCCTTCGCGGGGGTGGGGTCGTGTTGGCGGGCATGCTCCGACGTGCGTACAAGGAGTCGATTGAGCAGTCAGATGAGCGCCTCCGTATTCACTTGCCGAATGGCGTTTCACCCGGTCGACAGGCGGATCCACGAGAAGCCCGGCAGTCTGGATTCAAGGGAAAAGCGCACGTACATACGGGGGTAGGCTCGACAGCGGCCGGCCGATGCCGAAAGAACGCCGGCAGCCGGTGGGCGCCTGACGCGCGCACCGGCAACCGACATGTGGAGAGGAGCCCTGACCCAGGGTGAGCACCAAGCCGACCACCACAGACCTTGAGTGGACCGAGCTGGACCAGCGGGCCGTAGACACGGCCCGCGTCCTGGCCGCCGATGCCGTACAGAAGGTCGGTAACGGCCATCCGGGTACGGCGATGAGCCTGGCGCCTGCCGCCTACACCCTCTTCCAGAAGGTGATGCGGCACGACCCGTCGGACGCGAACTGGGTCGGGCGCGACCGTTTCGTGCTGTCCGCCGGCCACTCGTCCCTGACTCTCTACACCCAGCTGTACCTGGCCGGCTTCGGCCTGGAGCTGGACGACCTGAAGTCCTTCCGCACCTGGGGTTCGAAGACCCCCGGCCACCCGGAGTACGGGCACACCACCGGCGTGGAGACCACGACCGGTCCGCTCGGCCAGGGTGTCGCCAACGCGGTGGGCATGGCGATGGCCGCCCGCTACGAGCGCGGTCTGTTCGACCCGGAGGCCGCCCAGGGCGAGTCGCCGTTCGACCACTTCATCTACTGCGTCGCCGGTGACGGCTGCCTCCAGGAGGGCATCTCCGCCGAGGCGTCCTCGATGGCCGGCCACCAGAAGCTCGGCAACCTGATCCTGCTGTGGGACGACAACCACATCTCGATCGAGGGCGACACCGAGACAGCCGTCTCCGAGGACACGGTCAAGCGTTACGAGGCGTACGGCTGGCACGTCCAGCGGGTCGCCCCCAAGCCCGACGGCGACCTGGACCCGAACGCGATCTACGACGCGATCGAGGCCGCCAAGAAGGTCACCGACCGGCCGTCCTTCATCGCCATGCGCTCGATCATCGCCTGGCCCGCGCCGAACGCGCAGAACACCGAGGCCGCGCACGGCTCGGCGCTCGGCGACGACGAGGTCGCGGCCACCAAGCGCGTCCTCGGCTTCGACCCGGAGAAGTCCTTCGAGGTCTCCGACGAGGTCCTCGCGCACACCCGCGGCGCCCTGGAGAAGGGCGAGGCGGCCCGTGCCGTCTGGGAGAAGTCCTACCAGCAGTGGCGGGACAACAACCCCGAGCGCGCCGCCGAGTACGACCGGATCGCCAAGGGCGAGCTGCCCACCGGCTGGGAGGAGAAGATCCCGGTCTTCGAGACCGGCAAGGGTGTCGCCACCCGTGCCGCCTCCGGCAAGGTCCTCCAGGCGCTGGGCGCGGTCATCCCCGAGCTGTGGGGCGGCTCCGCCGACCTGGCCGGCTCGAACAACACGACGATCGACAAGACGTCGTCGTTCCTGCCCGAGGGCAACCCGCTGCCCGAGGCCGACCCGTACGGGCGCACGATCCACTTCGGCATCCGCGAGCACTCCATGGGCGCGGAGATGAACGGCATCGCGCTGCACGGCAACACCCGCGTCTACGGCGGCACCTTCCTGGTGTTCTCCGACTACATGCGCAACGCCGTCCGGCTCTCCGCGCTGATGCACCTGCCGGTGACGTTCGTGTGGACGCACGACTCCATCGGTCTCGGCGAGGACGGCCCGACCCACCAGCCGGTCGAGCACCTGGCCTCGCTGCGCGCCATCCCGGGCCTGAACGTGGTCCGCCCGGCCGACGCCAACGAGACCGCCGTCGCCTGGCGCGAGATCCTCCGCCGCTGGACGAAGGAGTACGGCAAGGGCCAGCCCACCGGCCTCGCCCTCAGCCGCCAGGGTCTGCCGACCTACGAGGCCAACGACGACGCGGCCAAGGGCGGCTACGTGCTGTTCGAGGCCGAGGGCGGCGAGCCGCAGGTGGTGCTCATCGCCACCGGTTCCGAGGTGCACGTCGCCGTCGAGGCGCGCGAGCAGCTCCAGGCCGACGGTGTCCCGACCCGGGTGGTCTCCATGCCGTCCGTCGAGTGGTTCGAGCAGCAGGACCAGGGGTACCGGGACAGCGTCCTGCCCCCGTCCGTGCGCGCCCGCGTCGCGGTCGAGGCCGGGATCGGACTGACCTGGCACCGTTACGTCGGGGACGCCGGCCGCATCGTTTCCCTGGAGCACTTCGGTGCTTCCGCCGACGGCAAGGTGCTCTTCCAGGAGTTCGGCTTCACTGCCGGGAACGTCGTCGAGAAGGCGCGGGAATCCCTCGCCGCCGCGCAGCGCTGACGCCCGTACAACGACACGTAGGAGATGCATTTTCCATGACAGACGCACTCAAGCGCCTCTCCGATGAAGGCGTCGCGATCTGGCTGGACGACCTGTCGCGCAAGCGGATCACGTCCGGCAACCTCGCCGAGCTGATCGACCAGCAGCACGTCGTGGGCGTCACCACCAACCCGTCGATCTTCCAGAAGGCGATCTCCCAGGGCGACGGCTACGACCTGCAGCTGTCCGACCTGGCCGCCCGCCGGGTGACCGTCGAAGAGGCCATCCGCATGATCACGACGGCGGACGTCCGCGACGCCGCCGACATCCTGCGCCCGGTCTACGACAACACGGGCGGCAAGGACGGCCGCGTCTCCATCGAGGTCGACCCGCGCCTGGCGCACAACACCAAGGCGACGGTCGCCGAGGCCAAGCAGCTCGCGTGGCTGGTCGACCGCCCCAACACGCTCATCAAGATCCCGGCGACCGAGGCCGGCATCCCGGCGATCGCCGAGGTCATCGGCCTGGGCATCAGCGTCAACGTCACGCTGATCTTCTCCCTGGAGCGTTACCGCAAGGTCATGGACGCCTTCCTGACCGGCCTGGAGAAGGCCAAGGAGCGCGGCCTCGACCTGTCCGACATCCACTCCGTGGCGTCCTTCTTCGTCTCCCGTGTCGACACCGAGATCGACAAGCGGATCGACAAGCTGGGCACCGACGAGGCCAAGGCGCTGCGCGGCAAGGCCGCCGTCGCCAACGCCCGCCTCGCCTACCAGGCGTACGAGGAGATCTTCTCCGGCGAGCGCTGGGAGGCCCTGGAGAAGGCCGGCGCCAACAAGCAGCGTCCGCTGTGGGCGTCGACCGGCGTCAAGGACAAGGCGTACAGCGACACGATGTACGTCACCGACCTGGTCGCCCCGAACACCGTGAACACCATGCCGGAGGCGACGCTGTTCGCCACCGAGGACCACGGTGAGATCAAGGGCGACACCGTTTCCGGCACCTACGAGCAGGCCCGCGCCGACCTCGACGCGGTCGAGGCGCTCGGCATTCCGTACGACGAGATCGTCCAGCTCCTGGAGGACGAGGGCGTACAGAAGTTCGAGGAGTCCTGGAACGACCTGCTGAAGTCGACCGAGGCCGAGCTCCAGCGCCTCGCCCCCTCGGAGGGCTGAGATCCTTGTCGAGCAGCAACCCGCTGCGTGACCCCGCAGACCGACGGCTCCCGCGCATCGCGGGGCCGTCGGGTCTGGTCATCTTCGGCGTCACCGGCGATCTGTCCCGCAAGAAGCTCATGCCGGCCGTGTACGACCTCGCCAACCGCGGGCTGCTGCCGCCGGGCTTCTCGCTCGTCGGCTTCGCACGCCGCGACTGGGAGCACGAGGACTTCGCACAGGTCGTGCACGACGCCGTCAAGGAGCACTCCCGTACGCCGTTCCGCGAGGAGGTCTGGCAGCAGCTCATCCAGGGGATGCGCTTCGTCCAGGGCACCTTCGACGACGACGACGCCTTCGAGCGGCTGCGCTCCACCATCGAGGAACTGGACCGGGCTCAGGGCACGGGCGGCAACTTCGCCTTCTACCTCTCCGTGCCGCCGAAGTCGTTCCCCGTGGTGATCCAGCAGCTGAAGAAGCACGGGCTCGCCGACCAGAACGACGGCTCCTGGCGCCGCGCGGTCATCGAGAAGCCCTTCGGCCACGACCTGAAGTCGGCCGAGGAGCTGAACTCCCTCGTCCACGAGGTCTTCGCCCCGGACCAGGTCTTCCGCATCGACCACTACCTGGGCAAGGAGACGGTCCAGAACATCCTGGCGCTGCGCTTCGCCAACACGATGTTCGAGCCGATCTGGAACCGGTCCTACGTCGACCACATCCAGATCACCATGGCCGAGGACATCGGCATCGGCGGCCGCGCCGGCTACTACGACGGCATCGGCGCCGCCCGCGACGTCATCCAGAACCACCTGCTCCAGCTGCTCGCGCTGACCGCGATGGAGGAGCCCGCCTCCTTCGACGCCGACGCGCTCGCCGCGGAGAAGACCAAGGTGCTGGGCGCGGTCCGGCTCCCCAAGGACCTGGGCCGGGACACCGTCTTCGCCCAGTACGCGGCGGGCTGGCAGGGCGGCGAGAAGGCCGTCGGCTACCTCGAAGAGGACGGCATCGACCCGGGGTCGAAGACCGACACCTATGCCGCGATCCGGGTGGGCATCGACAACCGCAGGTGGGCGGGTGTCCCGTTCTACCTGCGGACCGGCAAGCGCCTGGGCCGCCGCGTCACCGAGATCGCGGTGGTGTTCCAGCGCGCCCCGCACTCCCCCTTCGACCAGACGGCCACCGAGGAACTCGGCTCGAACGCGATCGTCATCCGCGTCCAGCCCGACGAGGGCGTCACCGTCCGCTTCGGTTCCAAGGTGCCGGGCACGTCGATGGAGATCCGGGACGTGTCGATGGACTTCGCCTACGGCGAGTCCTTCACGGAGTCCAGCCCCGAGGCGTACGAGCGGCTGATCCTGGACGTCCTCCTCGGCGACGCCAACCTCTTCCCGCGCACGGAGGAGGTCGAGCTGTCCTGGAAGATCCTCGACCCGATCGAGGAGTACTGGGACACCCACGGCACCCCCGCGCAGTACCCCTCCGGTACCTGGGGACCCGTCGAGGCGGACGAAATGCTTCAGCGAGACGGACGGAGCTGGCGCCGGCCATGAAGACCGACCTCACGGACACCACGGCCAGCAAGATCAACAAGGCGCTGGTGCAGGGCCGCCGCGCGATCGGCACCCCGGCCGTCGGCATGGTCCTCACCCTCGTCATCGTCACCGACGAGGAGAACGCCTACGACGCGCTGAAGGCCGCGAGCGACGCCGCGCACGAGCACCCCTCGCGCACGCTCCTGGTCATCAAGCGCGTCTCCCGCTCCCCCCGCGACCGCACGCGGTCCCGCCTCGACGCCGAGGTCCGCCTCGGCGCCGACGCCGGGACCGGCGAGACCATCGTCCTGCGGCTCTACGGCGACGTCGTGGACCATGCGCAGTCGGTGGTCCTGCCGCTGCTGCTGCCCGACGCCCCGGTCGTCGTGTGGTGGCCGGTGAACGCCCCGCTGGACCCGGCCAAGGACCCGCTGGGTGCCCTGGCCCAGCGCCGCGTCACCGACACCTACGCCTCCGAGGAGCCGGTGAAGGAGCTGGCGGCCCGCGCGGGCGCCTACGCTCCCGGCGACACCGACCTGTCCTGGACCCGCATCACGCCGTGGCGCTCGATGCTGGCGGCGGCCCTGGACCAGGTCGACTGCGAGGTGCAGGGCGTCGAGGTGGAGGGCGAGGAGTTCAACCCGAGCTGCGAGCTGCTCGCGATGTGGCTCGCGGACCGCCTCGACGTCCCCGTGAAGCGGACGCACTCCGCCGGGCCCGGCCTCACGGCCGTCCGGATGGAGACGGACTGCGGGCCGATCGCCCTGGACCGGGCCGACGGCACGCTGGCCCACCTCTCCATCGAGGGCCAGCCGAACCGCGCGGTGGCGCTGAAGCGCCGGGACACCGCCGAGCTGATCGCGGAGGAACTGCGGCGGCTCGACCCGGACGACACGTACGCCTCGGCGCTGCGGTTCGGGGTGGGACGGCTCTCGGACACCGGCGGCTCGGCGGCGCCGGCCGGCCCGGCCAAAGGAGACGCCCCGAAAGCCGGCGCGGTCCCCGCTCCCGTCGGGACGGCTGCGAAAGCACCCGCGAAGGACGCGGCGCAGGCGGCACCGGTGAAGAAGGGAGCGGCGAAGTGAGCACGTACACGCCCCAGCTCGTGGTCCACCGCGACAAGGAGCTGATGGCCCAGGCCGCCGCGGCCCGGCTGATCACCAAGGTCGTGGACGCGCAGGCCTCCCGGGGCCACGCCTCCGTGGTGCTGACCGGCGGGCGCAACGGCAACGGACTGCTGGCCGCGCTGGCCGCGTCGCCCGCCCGGGACGCCGTGGACTGGGCGCGCCTGGACCTGTGGTGGGGCGACGAGCGGTTCCTGCCCGAGGGCGACCCGGAGCGCAATGTCACGCAGGCCCGCGAGGCCCTGCTGGACTCGGTGGGCCTGGACCCGAAGCGCGTGCACGCGATGCCGGCCTCCGACGGCCAGTACGGCTCCGACGTGGACGCCGCCGCGGCGGCCTACGCCGAGGAGCTGGCCCAGGCGGCCGGTCCGGAGAACCACGCCCCCGTGCCGAGCTTCGACGTCCTGCTTCTCGGCGTCGGCCCGGACACGCACGTCGCCTCGCTCTTCCCGGAGCTGCCGGCGGTGCGCGAGACCGAGCGGACGGTGGTCGGCGTCCACGGCGCCCCCAAGCCGCCGCCGACCCGGGTCACGCTGACCCTGCCGGCGATCCGCGCGGCCCGCGAGGTGTGGCTGCTCGCGGCCGGCCAGGACAAGGCGGAGGCCGCGGCCATCGCCCTGTCGGGCGCGGGCGAGATCCAGGCCCCGGCGGCGGGTGCGCGGGGCCGCGCCCGCACGCTGTGGCTGCTGGACTCCGCGGCGGCCTCGCAGCTGCCGCGGTCGCTGTACCCGCCGGCCTCGGCCTGACCGCACGCCGGACCCCCGCACACCCACGGTGTGCGGGGGTCCGGCGTTTTCCCCCGGGCCGCTACTTCCGGCCGCGCAGCTCCCGGTACGCGCCGACCAGCGCCTCGGTGGACGGGTCGAGGCCGGGGACGTCGGCGCCCTCGGTCAGGGCGGGTTCGACGCGCTTGGCGAGGATCTTGCCGAGTTCGACGCCCCACTGGTCGAAGGAGTCGATGTCCCACACGGCGCCCTGTACGAACACCTTGTGCTCGTAGAGCGCGATGAGCTGGCCGAGGACGGACGGCGTCAGCTCGGCGGCGAGCAGGGTGGTCGTGGGGTGGTTGCCCTTGAACGTCCTGTGCGGCACCAGTTCCTCCGCGACGCCCTCGGCGCGGACCTCGTCGGGGGTCTTGCCGAAGGCGAGGGCCTGGGTCTGGGCGAAGAAGTTGGCCATCAGCAGGTCGTGCTGGGCGGCGAGCCGCTCGTCCAGCTCGCCGACCGGGCGGGCGAAG
>NZ_JAVRHI010000359.1:0-11089 GCF_034105845.1 Streptomyces sp. CRN 30
CGCCCGCCCCGGCTCGATCTGCACACTCGCCGGATGCAGGTCGTAGGTGAGGTGATCACCCTGGTCACTGCCACTGATCGACGCGGTGACCTTCGTATTGCCGAGGTTGTCCACCGCCAGCTTCGGCTTGCCCCGGAAACGGCCCTTCACCGTGACCGGCACCAGCTCGGCCCGCACCTCGGTGAACGGCGTGATCGTGAGATTGCCCTCCGGGACGGTCACCGCCTCCGGATGCTCGGTCGGCGTGATCCGCACCGCGTAGGGATTCGGACCCGCCGTGGCGTCCGGGGTGCGCGGCGGGGAGAACGTCAGCTCCACCGTCCCCGTCGTCCCCGGATAGAGCCGCAGCGTCGGCGGCTCCACCACCGTCCACGGCGCCAGGTCCCCGACCGGCTCGAACCGGTACTCGTCCACCACGTCACCGGTATTGCGCACCCGCAGCCGCACACGCGTGCTGCTCCCCGGGTCCACAGTCGCGGACGCGGGCTCAAGGGAGGTCCAGAGGCTCACCTGTCGACAGTAGGGACGGCGGCCGGGGATGTCGCAGGATCGCGGGCAGAACAGCGTGCCCGAAAGGGCAGTGCGCCGGTTCTAGAACTCCCCCCGCGCCATGCGGGTACCGACGTCGGCCGCCTCGATCTCCTCGGAGTGGTCCGGGCTGGACACGGACTCGCCGTGGCCGTTGTCGGTCCCCGCGACCTTGCCCTGGGACTGCTGCCAGACATGGTGGGTCTCGTGGAACATCGTCGCGTCGTCCAGGGTGGAGCGCTGGGCGACGATGTGACTGCCGGTGGTGTAGGCGGTCGCGTTGAGCCCCAGCGCCGAGCGCTGCGCCACCGCGTTGTCGTGCACCCTGACGTGCCCGAAGCTCATCCCGTACGCCTGCTCGGCCCGGTCCTGGATGTGCGAGGGCAGCGGCTTGCCGGCCGTGGAGATCGCCTCGTCCACCGAGACCCGCGGCTCCTCGAAGGCGGGCTGCGGCGCCACCCGCCGCTGCACGTCCGCCTCCTTGTCCGCGTGGCCGCAGCCGGGGCTGTGCTCGTGCGTGGCCCGCTGGACGGCCTGCGTCACCGCCGCGTTGCCGGCCAGGCGCTGGAGGGCCAGCATCCGGCCGGCGACGGTACCCGGCGCGCCGGGGCGGCCGGCCGCGCCGCGCTCAGCGACCTGATGTGCGGACTGTGTCTCGTGTGCGCGCACGGCGCTCCTCGGGGGACGCTGGGGGTTCGGCACGGGCTTGTTTTGCCGACAGGATCACCCGACGGCACCGTCCGCCGCAACGGACTCGGGGGCAGACACACGGGCAGCGGACTACCTCAGATCCTTCTTCTCGCTCAGGCGCCCGTCCTTGAGCATCGCGGCCACATCCTTCTTGTGCAGGCGGACGACCACCGGATGCGAGAGGGTCTTCTCCAGGTCGCCCACCGTCTCGGCGCCGCGCATCCACTGGGTGTGCCGGTGACGCAGCCGGGCCACGGCGCGCACGTCCAGGGAGAACTGCACCAGCACCGTCGCGTCCTTCGGTTTCTGCAACGGGACCATGCCGCTGCTGTTGCCGCTGGACGCCATGTCCCCACCGGGCATGCCAGTGGTGGTACCGGCACCGTTCAGCCCGTCGGTACCGTCGCGCACCGGACCCGACCCGAACGGCGGGACTCCGGAGCGGGAGTGGGAGGCGGAGGTCGAGTACACGTTGCCCGCCGCCCTCGGGGCCTGGACCGCCGAGCCGTCCACGGTGTCGGAGCCGTTGATCGAATCCGAGGCCAGCAGGGTCTGCGCGACCGGTTCGAACGTCATGTCCTCGCTGTCGCCCAGGATCACGCCGTCCCTCAGCTTGCCGTGCAGTTCGCAAGCGGCGTCCGAGCCCTCCGGTCCGGACAGGTGTTGCGGCGGCAGCGGAACGCCCGCCGAGACGATCTGCGGCAGCCAGCTGATCAGCCACTCCGTGGACACCGCCTCGCGCAGTCCGTAGGCGGCCTCGTCGGCCCCGCCCAGCACCTCCGAACGCTTGCCCGCCGCGTCCCGCACGGCTCCCCGTACGGTGTCGACCACCTGGGGCGCGCCGACGAAACCGTTGACCACGACCGCCCAGGGCAGCCTGACGCCGCCCGCACGCCGCCACGAACGCAGATCCTCTTCGCTGTGCTCGCCCGCCGTCCGGCGGACCGCCGCGGGTGCCTTGGCGCCCTCCACGGGCGGTGCCGTCTTCGCCAGGGCGTTCAGGTCGTTCTGCAGCGCCCGGTACACCAGTTCCTGCGGGCCCGCGAGGGACGCCTCCGCCACGGTGCCGGAATCCGACCGCAGCACCAGCTTGACGCCGACCGGTACGCGCACCTTCGACTGGAACGCCCCTGTGTCGCCCATGATGGCCCGCACACCGACCTGTTCCCGGCCGGCGGTCGACCGCTGCTGGCTGTGGCCCGCGTCGAACCTGAGAGCGGAGGCACCGCCGGCGGACTCGATCACCGCGTCGCCGGTCGACCCGGCACCGGCGAGCGGGAGCTGAACCCCTCGTGCGCTGGACTGCTTCTCGCTCTTGGTGCGCTGGTGGAAGCCGATCGTCGCGTACTCGATCTCCCGGTCCTTGCCGGCCAGTCCGGTGACGTTGCCGTCCTCGGTGCGCTCCACACGCAGTTCCAGCCAGTAGACGCTGCCGCGCTGGAAGGGCGTACGGGTGTTGCGTTTGAGCTGGATGACCGCGCCGCCGTCCATGGCGCTGGCCAGCACGCCCATGGAACCGTCCCGGCCGAGCAGCTTCGTCAGCGCCTGTACGTTCTTGTGCTTGTCCTCGACCTCGTTCTCAGGCAGCAGGTCGTCGCAGAGCGAGGAGTTCTTCGCGGCCAGTGCCGTCCGCAGCAGGTCCTTGAGCGGCAGGAAGTCGGGTTTCTCCTCGATCAGGCCGAATCCGAGAGGCAGGCCCTGGGCGAACGTGGTGGCGACGTCCGGCGTGCCCTTCCCGCCGGGGTCGGCCAGGGCGGTGTCCATCTTGCCCTGATGGTCCTTGAGCCGGTCCTGCCACTTCTTCTCGTCCTCCGCCGCCTTGTCGGTCCTCGCCTTCTCCTCCTCCTCGAACTTCTCCTGGTTGGTCCTGCTCGCGCGGATGCGCTCCAGCTCCTCGGCCCGCCGGTCGTCCCTGCGGCGCCGCTCCTCGCCGGCCCCGGCCCGCCGCTCCCGCTCCTCCTGTCTGAGGGTCTGCCGCTCCAGGTGCTCGGCCGCCCGGCCCTGGGTGTGCCGCGCCCTGACCCCGTGCAGCCGCTCCCGCCGCTCGCGCCGCTCCCTCTCGCGACTCTCCTGCCTCTCCTCCTCCAGTTCCCGCCGTTCCCGGTCGGCCTCCTCGAACTCCAGCCGCTGCTCCCTGCGGCGCTCATCGGCCTCCTGCTCGTGCTGGAGCATGACGTCCTCGTGCTCCTGCTGCCGCGCGCCGACCGCCGCCCTCTCGTCACGCACCTCGTCCTGGGCCGCGCGCTCCTCTTCCAGCCGTGCCTGCCGCCTGCGCACCTTGTTGCCCGCGGGCCGCTTGCGGGGCTGTCCGGTACGGGTGCGCTTCTTCGCGAGACGGTCCCTGCGCCTGCGTTCCCTCTGCTCCCGCCGGCTCTGCTCCCGTTCGAGTTCCGCCAGTTCGGTGGTGAGCGCTTCCAGGTCCTGTCGCAGCGCCCACTGTTCGGTGCGGTCCGCCCGCCGGTCCGCCAGTTCCCGCTGCTGGAGGCGGAGCCGCTCGATCCGCCTGCGCAGGGTCTCCGCGCGGTCCTGGTCGGCCTGCCGCTCGTCCTCCGCGCGCAGCCCGTCCCGCCAGGCGTCGTCGTCCGCCAGGATCCGGTCCCGCTCACCGGTGCGCTGGGCTTCGGCCGCCGCGTGCCGGCCCTTGGCCTCGGCCAGGGCCGCCGCCGCTCCCCCGCGTTGTTCCTTCTCGGTCCTGCGGTGCCCGGACTCCTCCTGCCGCCGGCGGGCGTCGTGCTCCGCCTCCTGCTTGGCCCGGTCCTCGGCGTCCGCCTTCTCCAGGTACTTGCGGTGCTCTTCGAGCGCCGCCTCCTGCTTCGCCCTGGTCCTCTCCGCTTCCTTCTCCCGCCACACCTGTAGCGCGTTCTTCCCCATCCCGGCCTTGGCCAGCTGGTCGGCGGTGAGCCACAGCGCGACCTGCCGGGGCAGTCTGCGGCTGCCTCCCCTGGTCACCGGGGAGAACCCGTGCCCCGGCTTGACCTCCGCGATCACGGTCGCGGTCAGGTGGCACTGGACGAGGAAGAGCGACTCGCGCGCCCGGGGGTGGACCGCGTTGCGTTCGACGGTAGCGCCCGTCGCGACCGTCTCACCGCTTGTCTCACCCGTGCCCCGCACGGCGGTGACGGCCTCCCGCACCCGGAAGCCGTCCCCGCGTTCGGTACCGGTGGCTCCCCCCGCGACGCCCTTGGTCTTCGTCCTCGACTTGGCGCCGGCCGCCTGGTGCCCACCGAGCTGCATGTTCTCCATACCGACACCGAGTACCTCGCGCAGCGGCTGGGGCGAGGCGAGGGTCAGTTCGAAGTGGTCGCCGACCGACCCCTCCAGGGTCTGGATCCGCCGGGGGTAGCGCAGCCCGGTGACGACCCGGTGGGCGTCGACCCCTTCGCGCAGGTCCGACCGGACGTCCTCCGGGCTGTAGTGCTCCTTGAGCGCCAGTCTGGGGGCGAGCGCCGGTGCCTCGAAGACCCGGTCGCCGTCGCCCTCGTCGGCCTTGGCTGCGGCCCGCGCCAGCAGCTGGAAGGCCAGCTCGGACAGCGGCTCGCCGCTGCCGACCGTCTCGATGTACTCCCAGTCCCGCACGCCGTTCCCGCCGCTGCCCATGGTGGCCAGCGCGGAGATGCTCGCCGGTGCGCCCTTCCCGAGCGCCTGGGATTCCTCGGGTGCCGCGGCCGTCACCCGCTGGTCGGCGGAGTCGACGGTGAACTCGGCGGGCGTGGAGAGCTTCACCTGCTGCGCGGCGTCGGCGAACTCCCGCACCTGGGGCGTCCTGCCCTTCTGGTTGGTCAGGCCCGCGATCGTCCTGCCCGCCTCGGAGGTGAACAACGGCTCGTCCTCCGGCATGTCCCGGCCCGGGGCGCCGGGCAGGATGCTCCGTTCCAGGGTCCGGGGCCGTGACGTCCGGACCACGTCCACGCTGAGCCGCAGTTCGGTGCCGAAGGTGCTGGTGGTCGTGGACCCGGCGTTGAGGGAGTCGGTGCGTCCCACCGGGCCGCCGTGCACCCCGCGGCTGTCCGCCCACCCGGCGTTGACCGACGTCTGCACACCGAAGTGTCCCTCGGTGGCCTGGCCCTCCAGCCGTACGCTGCCCTGGCGTGAGGTGTCCTTGCCGGTCTGCGCGCTCCAGCCGGCGCCCGCGCTGTTGCGGTTGAGCCAGTCCGCCGTGTCGCCCTCGTAGACGATGTCCCCGATGGTGCCGTGCACCCGGATCTCCACGTCCCGGGACTTCATGTCCGTCTTGCTGCGCAGCCGTACCAGCACGCCGCCGCCCAGCAGCCGGCTCTTCTGGACGGCGAGACGGGCCGGGGAGAGTTCCTCGTGCAGCATCCTGAGGTTGGTCAGCAGCCGGTCGCCGTCGCCCTTCTTGGGATCCATGAAGAAGGGTTCCGCCTCGGTGCCGAACTCGGGCAGGTACTCCCCCTTGAGCCCGAGCTTCCTGTCCGAGAACGCCTGCTCCAGGTAGGCGATGAGCGGCTTGGTGTCCAGGTGCGTCAGGGTCGTGCTGTTCCCCATGCCGTCGAACTGCAGATACCGGTCGTGCAGTTGGTCGGTCCCGTCGGCGTTCTTCAGCTCCGTCTTGCCGTCCGCCGTGCGCTTGCGCCTGTCGTACAGCGGGCGGACCGAGGCGTCCGCGGGGAGTTCGTCGCCGAGAAGGTGGTACGCCTCCTCCTTGCGCAGGCTCATCCAGGCTTCGATGTCATGGTGCGTGGTGCGGGGTCGGGCCTTGGTGATGTGGTCTCCGTCGCGGGGACCGCCGTACTCCACGAACAGTCTGACCTTGCTCAGGAAGAGCACCTTGGGTCCGCGGACCTCGGCGCCCTGCCGGACGGTCGTGGTCCGGTCGAGCGACGAGGAACCCATGTTCTTCGCCCCCGCGCTTCCCACCAGGTTGGCTCGCAGGGCCGCCGCCCCCGGCACGCCGAGGATGTACGCGAAGCCGCCCTCCACGCCCCCGCTCGAACCGGTGGCCGCCGCGACACCCTGGGTACTCGCGACCGTCTGGTGGTGCCGCGCCTGGTCGGGGCCCGCGCCGACCGTCCCGCCCGTCGGCCGCTGGTCCCGGGCCTGCGGGCCGCCGGCGGACGACTCGCCCGTGGCCTCGCCGGCCTTCCCGGGCGCCGGCCCGAGCAGGGGCTCCATCTGCATGATCTCGGCGCGCATCCGGAAGACGCCGCGGGACTCCCGGTGCTTCTGGTCGGACTGCAGGACGTCGCTCGTCACCCAGCCCGCCAGCAGGCGCGGCATCTGCCGGTGGATGGTCTCCCGGGACACCTCCGCGTAGAGCTGCTCGCGGCCGGGGGTGCCGGACGCGCTCATCCGCCCGTGGACCGCCCCGGCCACCGCGTCGAACAGTCCCTTCCCACCCTGGTGCGGGTCACCGGTGTCCTCCACCCCGAGCGTGGACAGGGAGACCGCTGCGCCCACCTCCGCGCTCCGCGCGGCGTCGAGGGACCCGGCGAAGGTCGGGCGTGCGGTGCCCGCGGGAACCATGTACTCCATGGGCACCCGCATCTCCATGCCGCCCACGTGCCCCCCGACGAACGGATCGGGCACGTCCTGCTGCTTGATCCGGACCGCGTACCGCACCTGGCGTTTCACCCGGACCGACAGCGGGGCGCTACGCAGGGTCCGTGCCTCGGTCACCGCCCGGCCGCCGTGCCGGCTGCGCTCGGAGTGGAAGCCACCGCCGGCCCCGAAGTGACCACCGACGTAGTTGAGTCCGTCCGGTGTGCCGTACGCCTTCGCGCTGGGGTTGAACCCCGGTGACGCGGTCCGGTGGCTGCCCGTATTGTGGCCGCCGGTGGCGGCGAGCTGGTTGTCGTCCTTGACGCCCGCGTCCGTGTGCGCCGCCGCGTCCGCCTCCTGCTGGGGCGTCAGGCCACTGCCCGTGCCCTTCGGCAGGCCCGGATTGGGGAAGAGCTCCGGGAACGGCATGCGCTGGGACACCGGGCCGATGGAGACCGTGACGTCGAAGGTGCGCTTCTTCTTCCCCTTCAGGGGGAAGGTCCGCCCGCGGCCGAAGAAGGTCTCCGGCTCGCTCTTCAGCCGCGCCCGGACCTCCGACGCGTCGACGTCCTGGCGGTTGCTCGGCGCGCCCCTGAGATCCGTGCCCCGGATCACCCGGACGACCGCGTCGATGTCCTCCTCCGGGAGCGCGAAGACCGTGGAATGGCCGGACGAGGACATGTCCATCAGGTAGGGCGGCAGCGTCACGGGCGGGTACTGCGCACTCGGAGGCGCGGCGGGAGCGGGTTCCGGCTCCCCCGCCGGGCCCTTGGGGGTCATCCCCAGGTAGTGGCCGGCGAGCGCGTCGACCTCCTGGCCGGCCGACGCGGTCGTCCCGGTGACCGCCGTCCGCTCGGTCGTTAGCTCCGACATCTCGTGCGAACCGTCGTCCGTCTGCCGGCCGGTCACCAGCCGGCTCACCGCCGAGTTCCCGGCCAGTCGCTGGATGGCCATCATCCGCTGCGCGCCCAGCGCTGCCCGCGGCCCCGCGGCCGTCGCCGGCAGCGCTCCGGGGGCGGGCGCCCGCACCCCACCCGTCCGCACGGGGGCCGCCGGTGCCGTCGCCCGCTCCCCGGCCGCGCCGTCGATCTGCCGCCCTGCGCCCAACGCCCACACCCCTGCCCGACGAGCGCGGCCGGCCGCGGTCCCGTCACCGTCCTCGCCCCGCGGTGCCGTGCCCGGTGCGGCGGGACGACCCTCCCCGGACCGGGGAGTGACCACGGAATGACATCCTGGCGAACTGACACTCAACACACGCTGTTACAGCAGAAACGGCGGGCGACCACCAGGGAAAAACGGGGAGTCTGCCCCAACGGGCACGACCGGGGGCAACAAAAATGCCCCCGGTCCGGCACCGGAGGCCGTTTCGACAGGGGCAACGCGCGCGTGACGCTGAGGGGCGTCCTGTCTCGTACCCTCTAGGAGAGCAGAGCATGCCGTCCTACCTGTCGCCCGGCGTCTACGTCGAGGAGGTGGCCAGCGGCTCGCGCCCCATCGAGGGGGTGGGCACGTCCGTGGCCGCCTTCGTCGGGCTCGCGCCCACCGGGCCCCTCAACGAGCCGACGCTGGTGACCAACTGGACGCAGTACGTCGCGTCTTTCGGTGACTTCACCGACGGGTACTACCTGGCGCACTCCGTCTACGGCTTCTTCAACAACGGCGGTTCCGCCGCGTACGTCGTCCGGGTCGGCGGCTCGTCCGCGGACACCGACGGCGACGCGGTCGCCGGCGGCAAGAACCCGGCCGCCGTGAACGGCGCCGCCGGCCGCGCCGCGCTGCCCGCCGCCGAGCCCAAGCAGCTCGGCACGTTCGCCGTGACGGCCACGTCCACCGGCCAGAACGGCCCGCTCACCGTCGAGGTCGCCGACCCCGAGGGCGAGGGCCCCGCCGAGCGCTTCAAGCTGATCGTCAAGGACGGCGACAAGCCGGTCGAGTCCTTCGACGTGAGCGCCAAGAAGGGCAACCGCTCCTACGTCGTCACCCAGGTGAAGGAGCGCTCCAAGCTCATCACCGTCACCGAGGCCGCGCCGGCCGCGCAGCTGGTCCGCCCGGAGAACCAGACGGTGACCCTGGCCGCGCCGCCCGCACCGGCCACGCCGCTCGAAAAGGTCCCGGACGAGATCGCCCAGCCGGGCCCCGCCCAGTACCTCGGCGACAGCGCCGACCGCACCGGCTTCGGCGGCCTGGAGGCGATCGACGAGATCTCCATGGTCGCGGTCCCCGACCTGATGGCCGCCTACCAGGCGGGCGCGATCGACCTGGAGGCCGTCAAGGCCGTCCAGCTCGGCATAATCGCCCACTGCGAGCTGATGGGCGACCGCGTCGCCATCATCGACCCGCCGCCCGGTCTGAACGCCCGTCAGATCCGCGTCTGGCGCCAGGAGACGGCCGGCTACGACTCCAAGTACGCCGCCCTGTACTACCCCTGGATCAAGTCCTTCGACCCGGCCACCGGCCAGGCCCGCGTCGTCCCGCCGAGCGGTCACATGGCGGGCATCTGGGCCCGCAACGACTTCGAGCGCGGTGTGCACAAGGCCCCCGCCAACGAGGTCATCCGCGGCGCCATCGACCTGGAACTGCAGATCACCCGCGGCGAGCAGGACCTGCTCAACCCGATCGGCGTCAACTGCATCCGCTCCTTCCCGGGCCGCGGCATCCGCGTCTGGGGCGCCCGCACCCTGTCCTCGGACCCGGCGTGGCGCTACCTGAACATCCGCCGGTACTTCAACTACCTGGAGGAGTCGATCCTGATCGGCACCCAGTGGGTGGTGTTCGAGCCGAACGACCACAACCTCTGGGCCCGCATCCGGCGTAACATCTCGGCGTTCCTGGTCAACGAGTGGCGCAACGGCGCGCTCTTCGGCCAGAGCCCCGACCAGGCGTACTACGTCAAGTGCGACGAGGAGACCAACCCGCCGGAGTCCGTCGACCTCGGCCGGGTCGTGTGCGAGATCGGCATCGCGCCGGTCAAGCCGGCCGAATTCGTGATCTTCCGGCTGGCCCAGTTCTCCAGCGGCAGCGGCGAGCTGGAGGAGTAGGCGGACCGCGCCTCACCCCCCGCCCCTCACCCTCCTAGAAGGACAGCGAACAGATGGCTCTGCCCCTGCCCGACGACAGTCTCGTCGCAATCAACTTCGGACTCCAGATCGACGGCGTGATGGTCGAGTACCTCTCCGAGGTCAGCGGTCTCACCCTCGAACAGGACGTCATCCGGCTCCGCCAGAACCAGGGCACCACCGGCAAGAACAGCGTCGCCGTGATGCCGGGCGCGCCGAAGGACGGGCAGTGCACCGTCGTCCGAGGCATGACCCAGTCGGCGTCGTTCACCCAGTGGATCAACGACTCCCTCAACGGCCGCATGGCGACGGCCCGCAAGAACGCGTCCATCATCCTGATGGATTACGAGGACAACCCGATCAAGCGCTACAACCTGCGCAACGCCTGGTGCAGCAAGATCGACGCGAGCTCGGTGAAGGCGGGCGACGCGAGCGCCCTCACCGAGACCGTGACCATCGTGTACGAAGAGCTGGTCATCGAGTAATGAGGCGTTCGGCTGTAGGCGCGCCGAGCGCGAGCTCGGCCGCCGCGGCGCCCGTGGCCGAGCGGCCCGCGGCGGCGGGACCGGAGAGCACCTCTCCGGTCCCCGCCGCCGCGGCGCCGCCGGCCGACGTGGCCCCGCGGCAGACACTGCGTACCGAGTTCCCCTTCGAGCTGCCCCGCGGCTACGTCGACGACTCCGGCACGGTCCACCGCGACGGCGTGATGCGTCTGTCGACCGCACGGGACGAGCTGATCCCGCTGCGGGACGTCCGTGTGCAGGAGAACCCGGCGTACCTGTCGGTGGTGCTGCTCGGCCGCGTCATCACCCGGCTGGGCAACCTGTCGATGGTGCACGACGGCATCGTGGAGAACATGTTCGCCTCCGACCTGGCGTTCCTCCAGGACTTCTACCGTCAGATCAACGCCGAGGGACACACCAGGGCGGCGGTCCAGTGCCCGCACTGCTCCGAGCCCTTCGAGGTGGAACTCGGCGGGAGCCGCCTGGGGGAATCGTGACGTACGCGACCGACCGGCTGCACGAGGAGATCGCGTACGTCGCCTACCACTTCCACTGGGGCCTGGAGGCGATCCTGGATCTGGAACACCACGACCGCCGCCGGTACACGGAGCAGATCGCGTCCTTCGTGACGCGGTCGGAGGGCTGACCTGTGGGGTTCATGGACCGTCTGCGCGGCCGGGGCACCCGCCCCGCCGGCGCGGCACCGGCCACCGGGCCGGCCGTGCCTTCCGCGACCGTGGCGTCCCCGGTACCGGAGGCGGCGGCGCCCGCTCCGGTCTCCCCGGAGCCGTCGCCCGCCGCCGTTCCGGCGCC
>NZ_JAVRHI010000360.1:0-15507 GCF_034105845.1 Streptomyces sp. CRN 30
ACGGCGGGGCCGTCGTCGGCGGGGTGGTGGCCGGCGGGGTGGTGGCGGGCGGGGTCGCGGAGCCGGACCCGCCGGGCGCCGGGCTCCCCTTCGGCGGCGTCGTCGCCCTCGGCGGAGTGGGGCTCGGCGTCGTACCGGGGCCGATGCCCGACGAGCCGCTCCCGAGCACGTCGTCGCTCTCCCGCTGGGGCAGCGTGCCCGTGCCGTCGGGGATCTCGTGCGAGCCCTTGCGGTAGTACTCCAGCCACGACAGGACCGTGTTCAGGTACTCGGTCGAGTTGTTGTAGCTGAGGATCGCGCTCCGGAGGTCCGCCTGGTCGGACAGGTCCCAGCCGAAACGGCACAGGTAGTGGCCGGCGGCGAGGGCCGCGTCGTAGATGTTGTTGGGGTCCTCGACGCCGTCGCCGTTGCCGTCGCGGCCCGCCCACGCCCAGGTGGACGGGATGAACTGCATGGGGCCGACCGCACGGTCGTACGTACTGTCGCCGTCGTACAGGCCGTTGTCGGTGTCGCTGATGTTCGCGAAGCCGACGCCGTTGAGCTGCGGGCCGAGGATCTTGGTCAGCGTCGTGCCGTCGGCGTCGACGCGGCCGCCGCTCGCCTGGCCGGACTCGACCTTGCCGATGGCCGCGAGCAGCTGCCAGGGGAGGTTGCAACCCGGCTTGGCCTCGCGCAGGGCCGTCTCGGCCTGCTGGTAGGCGTCGAGGACGGTCGCGGGGATGCCGCGGTCGGTGCCGTCCGTGATGCTCGACGTGTCGCCGTCGGTGCCCGTCCCCGTCGTCGGGTTGGGGCTGTCGAGGGGCGGCAGGTCCGTGTAGTAGCGCGAGTTGCCGGTCGCGGTGTCGTCCGCGTACCCGTCGGGCGAGGGGGTGCCGGCGGCTTGTCTGTCGGCGCTGTCGGGAGTCACTGCCGGTGCCTGGGAGGCGGCCAGTGCCGCGACCGCGACCGCGGCCAGGGCGGTGTTCGCCGCTCCCTTGCGCAGTCTCTTGAATTGCGCCGCCATTGAGTGAACCCCTCCTCGCGGACGATCGCCTGCGCGGTCTTCCGGTGACCCTGGTGACCCTACGACAACTTCTCGCGCTCGGGCACCCGTTCACGCCCGGTGTTCACCGCCCGGCCACACCGCGGTCGCCGGACCGACCCGTTCCGCGGGCACCGGCCGCCCTCACGCATACTGCACACACTGACGGCGGCGATCACCGGCCCGGCCGTCCGGCCCGTGTGCCACAGGGGGACGACTTGCCTTTCACACTCAGCCACGCGGCCGCCGTGCTGCCCGCCGTCCGGCTCGACGGTACCGGGCGCGGGCCGCTGCTGCCGTCGCTTCTCGTGGCCGGTTCACTGGCGCCCGACATGACCTACTACGCGGCGAGCGTACTGCCCGGCGCGATGGAGTTCGGCGGCTTCACGCACTCCCCGGCCGGCGTCCTCACCTTCGACGTCCTCGTGGCCTGGGCGCTGGCGGGCGCGTGGCTGTTCCTGCGCGAGCCGCTGGTGGCGCTGCTGCCCCGGGCCCGGCAGGGGCGGGTGGCGTCACTGCTGGGCTGCGGGGCGCCGCGGGGACCACTGCGGGCACGCACGGTGTGGTGGTGGTACGCCTCCGCCGCGCTCGGCGCGCTCACCCATGTCGTGTGGGACGCGTTCACGCATCCCGGCCGGTGGGGGGCGCGGCTGTTCCCCGTCCTGGAACAGGAGGTCGCGGGGCAGCCGCTGTACTGGCTCGTGCAGTACGGCAGTTCGGCCGTGGCGGCGGTCGTGCTCGTGGTGTTCGTGGCGCTCGCCCTGCGCCGCCGGCCGCCCGCACGGCCCGCCGCGGTGCCCGCCCTCTCCACGGCCGACCGGTGGGTGGCCGTGGCCGTGATCGGCGGCTGCGCCCTGGTGGCCGCGGTGCACCGGGTGAACCGGTGGTGGGCGTACTGGGGCTCGGTGGCGAAACCGTACGAGGTGATCCCGACGCTCTGCTTCGGAGCGGGCGCCGGCCTCGTGGCCGGGCTGGCCCTGTACGGGGCGGGCGTACGGCTCCGGCGGCGCGCTCCGGCCGCGCCCACCACTTCGGTCACTTCGGCCACTTCGGGGGCACCGGACGCGTCGGATGCGACGGATGCGACGGATGCGACGGGAGGGCGATCGGACGCGGAGCGCGCCTCTCGGTGACTCCCGCGCCCACCCGGCGGATCGCCCCCCTCAGGGTCGTGCGGTCGCCTGTGTGTCCGTCGTGGCGCCGGCCCCCTGCGCGGCGCGTGCCAGGTCCCGGGGGGACGCGAGCGAGGCGGACTCCACGGTGACACGGGGCGTACTGGCGCCGGGCGCGTACCCGGGCACCCGTCTGAGCCGGGTCGGCAGCAGGACACTCAAGGTCGTGGCGGTACGGCAGCGAAGCGTGCGTATACCCATGCCCGCATCCTCACGCCGTCCGCCCGCCGGGGGCGCCCCTGCGGGGACCAGGCGGGTGACGCGTACCCCGGGATGTTTGGCCGGGCGGTACGCGGGTGAGCAGAGAGCGCGGCGTGCGGCGGGGCGGCCCCGCCGCAGGTACGCGGAGGGGCACGCCGCCGGTCGCTCGCTCGCCGCAGGCCGCCGGTGACTAGTGGGCGGCCGACTCCCAGTCCCGGCCGTGCCCCACCGAGACGTCCAGCGGGGCCCTCAGCCGGACGGCGTCGGCCATCTCACGGCGGACCAGCTCCTCCGCCCGCTCGCCCTCCCCGGGCGCGACCTCCAGCACGATCTCGTCGTGGACCTGGAGGAGGATGCGGGAGGTGAGGCCGTCCTCGCGCAGGGCCCGGTCGACGTTCAGCATGGCGATCTTGACGATGTCGGCCGCCGTGCCCTGGATCGGCGCGTTCAGAGCCATGCGCTCAGCCGTCTCGCGACGCTGGCGGTTGTCGCTGTTCAGGTCGGGAAGGTAGCGTCGGCGGCCGAACAGGGTCTCCGTGTAGCCCGTCGCCCGGGCCTCGTCGACCACGCGCCGCAGATAGTCCCGTACTCCGCCGAAGCGCTCGAAGTAGTTCTCCATCAGGCCGCGGGCCTCACCCGCGTCGATGTTCAGCTGCTGGGACAGGCCGAACGCCGACAGACCGTACGCGAGGCCGTAGGACATCGCCTTGGTCTTGCGGCGCATCTCGGCGTCCACCCCGTCGCGGCCGACCGCGAACACGTGCGAGGCGACCGTCGTGTGCAGGTCCTCACCCGAGGTGAACGCCTCGATCAGGCCCTCGTCCTCGGAGAGGTGGGCCATCACCCGCAGCTCGATCTGGCTGTAGTCCGCGGTCAGCAGGGACTCGTAGCCCTCACCGACCACGAAGCCGCGGCGGATCGCCCTGCCCTCGTCCGTGCGGACGGGGATGTTCTGCAGGTTGGGGTCCTGGGAGGAGAGGCGGCCCGTTGCGGCGACCGTCTGGTTGAACGTGGTGTGGATGCGGCCGTCCGTCGCGATCGTCTTGATCAGGCCCTCGACGGTGACCCGCAGCTTCGCCTGCTCGCGGTGGCGGAGCATGATGACCGGCAGTTCGTTCTCGGTCTGCTTGGCCAGCCAGGCCAAGGCGTCGGCGTCCGTGGTGTAACCGGTCTTGGTGCGCTTCGTCTTCGGCAGGCCCAGCTCGCCGAAGAGGACCTCCTGGAGCTGCTTGGGCGAGCCCAGGTTGAACTCGTGTCCCACCGCCGCGTGCGCCTCCCGCACCGCCTGCTGCACGGCGCCCGCGAACATCTGCTCCATGGACTCCAGGTGCGCCCGGTCCGCCGCGATGCCGTGCCGCTCCATCCGGGCCAGCAGCGCGGAGGTGGGCAGCTCCACGTCGCGCAGCAGGTCCGCCGCGCCGACCTCCTTCAGCCGCTCCTCGAACGCCTCGCCCAGGTCGAGGATCGCGCGGGCCTGCACCATCAGCGCCTCGGCCTCGGCACCCTCGTCCGCACCGAACGCGAGCTGGCCGTCGGCCGCGGCGCCGGGCGCCAGCTCCCGGCCGAGGTACTCCAGGGACAGCGCGTCCAGGTCGAAGGAGCGGCGGCCCGGCTTGACCAGGTAGGCGGCGAGCGCGGTGTCCATCACGACGCCCTCGACGCCCCAGCCGTGCTCGGCGAAGACCCGCATGACGGCCTTGGCGTCGTGCAGCACCTTGGGGCGGGCCGGGTCGGCGAGCCAGGCCGCCCACGCGTTCTCGTCGGCCTCGTCCAGCTGCGACGGGTCGAACCAGACGGCCGTGGAGTCCGCCGCGGCGAGCGCGACCTCGGCCACCGAGCCGGTGCCGAGCGCCCAGGTGCCGACCGTGGCCACCCCGAGGACCGCCGTGTCGTGCCCGGCCAGCCACGGCGCGAGCTCACCCGCGCCCAGCACCGCGCCGTCCAGCTCCACCCCCGGCGCGGCGACCGGGGTCGACTCGGCCTCCTCGGCACCCGGGTCGACGGCCCACAGCCGCTCGCGCAGCGACGGGTTGCGGATCTCCAAGGTGTCCAGGACCATCGCCACGGCCTTGCGGTCGTACGGCGCGCGCTCCAGCTCGGTGACGCCCTTGGGCAGGCCGACGGTGCGCACCATCTCCGTGAGGCGGCGGTTGAGCTTGACCGCCTCCAGGTGGTCGCGCAGGTTCTGCCCCGCCTTGCCCTTGACCTCCTCGACGCGCTCCACCAGCTCCGCGAACGAACCGAACTGGTTGATCCACTTCGCGGCGGTCTTCTCGCCGACACCCGGGATGCCCGGCAGGTTGTCGGACGGGTCGCCGCGCAGCGCCGCGAAGTCGGGGTACTGCGCCGGGGTCAGCCCGTACTTCTCGACGACCTTCTCCGGGGTGAACCGGGTCAGCTCCGAGACGCCCTTCGTCGGGTACAGCACCGTGGTGTTCTCGGTGACCAGCTGGAAGGAGTCCCGGTCGCCGGTGACGATCAGCACCTCGAAGCCCTCGGCCTCGGCCTCGGTGGCGAGGGTGGCGATGACGTCGTCCGCCTCGTACCCCTCGACCGCGAAGCGGGCCGCGCCCATCGCGTCGAGCAGCTCCCCGATCAGCTCCACCTGCCCCTTGAACTCGTCCGGGGTCTTGGAGCGGTTCGCCTTGTACTCGGTGAACTCCTCCGACCGCCACGTCTTGCGCGAGACGTCGAACGCCACCGCGAAGTGCGTCGGCGCCTCGTCACGCAACGTGTTCGCCAGCATCGACGCGAAGCCGTAGATCGCGTTCGTCGTCTGGCCCGTCGCGGTCGTGAAGTTCTCCGCGGGCAGCGCGAAGAACGCGCGGTACGCCAGCGAGTGCCCATCCATGAGCATCAGCCGGGGACGGCCGCCGCCGGGGGTCTTCTCGGTCTGCTTCGATGCTGTCTCTGCCACGTCCCCGATCCTGCCACGAGCCACTGACAGTCCGCGCCCGCCGGACCGCGCGGCCCCGGCCGCGACCACCGGGTGCGCCACGGACGCACCGGACGGCGACCACCGGCACCCGTCGACGGCATGATCGAACACCCGCCGCACCCCGTGGGAGGATCGGGGCCGCAACAAGCGGAGCAAGGGAGCAGCTATGGCCAGCAAACCGCCCATGGGAGACCCGGTCCAGGACGCGCCGGAGGTCACCGATCCGAAGCACGCGGCGGCGGGACTGCCGGCCATCGGACACACCCTGCGGATCGCGCAGCAGCAGATGGGCGTCAGACGCACCGCGCTCACCCTGCTGCGCGTCAACCAGAAGAACGGCTTCGACTGCCCCGGCTGCGCCTGGCCCGAGGGCGACAAGCGGCACGCCGCCGAGTTCTGCGAGAACGGCGCCAAGGCGGTCGCCGAGGAGGCCACCCTGCGCCGGGTGACCCCGGACTTCTTCGCCGCGCACCCCGTCGCCGACCTCGCCACCCGCAGCGGCTACTGGCTGGGCCAGCAGGGCCGGCTCACCCACCCCATGTACCTGCCCGAGGGCGCCGACCGCTACGAGCCGGTGACCTGGGAGAAGGCCTTCGACATCATCGCCGAGGAGCTGAACGCCCTCGCGAGCCCCGACGAGGCCCTCTTCTACACCTCCGGCCGCACCAGCAACGAAGCGGCGTTCCTGTACCAGCTGTTCGCCCGCGAGTTCGGCACCAACAACCTGCCGGACTGCTCCAACATGTGCCACGAGTCCTCCGGCTCCGCACTCACCGAGACCATCGGCATCGGCAAGGGCAGCGTCCTGCTGGAGGACCTGTACAAGGCCGACCTGATCGTGGTCGCCGGGCAGAACCCCGGCACCAACCACCCGCGCATGCTCTCCGCGCTGGAGAAGGCCAAGGCCAACGGCGCGAAGATCATCAGCGTCAACCCGCTGCCCGAGGCCGGCCTGGAGCGGTTCAAGAACCCGCAGACCCCGCAGGGCATGCTGAAGGGCGCCGCACTCACCGACCTGTTCCTGCAGATCCGCATCGGCGGCGACCAGGCCCTCTTCCGCCTGCTCAACAAGCTGATCCTGGAGACCGAGGGCGCCGTCGACGAGGAGTTCGTCGCCGAGCACACCCACGGCTACGAGGAGTTCGCCGCCGCCGCGCGGGACGCCGACTGGGACGAGACCCTCACCGCCACCGGCCTCACCCGGGAGCAGATCGAGGACATGCTGCGCATGGTGCTCGCCTCCGAGCGCACCATCGTCTGCTGGGCCATGGGCCTCACCCAGCACAAGCACTCCGTGCCCACCATCCGCGAGGTCGTCAACTTCCTGCTGCTGCGCGGCAACATAGGCCGCCCCGGCGCGGGCGTCTGCCCCGTCCGCGGCCACTCCAACGTGCAGGGCGACCGCACCATGGGCATCTTCGAACGGCCCGCCCCCGCCTTCCTCGACGCCCTGGAGAAGGAGTTCGGCTTCGCCCCGCCGCGCGGCCACGGCTACGACGTCGTACGGGCCATCGAGGCCATGCGCGACGACAAGGCGAAGGTGTTCTTCGCGATGGGCGGCAACTTCGTGTCCGCCTCCCCCGACACCGAGGTCACCGAGGCGGCCATGCGCCGCGCCCGGCTGACGGTGCACGTGTCGACGAAGCTCAACCGCTCCCACGCGGTCACCGGCGCGCGCGCCCTCATCCTGCCCACCCTCGGCCGCACCGAGCGCGACCTCCAGGGCAGCGGCGAACAGGTCGTGACCGTGGAGGACTCCATGGGCATGGTGCACGCCTCCCGCGGACGGCTGGAGCCCGCCAGCACCCACCTGCTGTCCGAGACCGCCATCGTCGCCCGGCTGGCCCGCCGCGTCCTCGGCGAGGACAGCCGCACCCCGTGGGAGGAGTTCGAGAAGGACTACGCGACGATCCGCGACCGCATCGCGCGCGTGGTGCCCGGCTTCGAGGACTTCAACGCGCGCGTCGCCCGCCCCGGCGGCTTCGCCCTCCCGCACGCCCCCCGCGACGAGCGCCGCTTCCCCACCGCGACCGGCAAGGCCAACTTCACCGCGGCACCGGTGGAGTACCCCGAGCTCCCCGCGGGCCGCCTGCTGCTGCAGACACTGCGCTCCCACGACCAGTACAACACCACCATCTACGGCCTGGACGACCGCTACCGCGGCATCAGGAACGGCCGCCGGGTGGTCCTGGTCAGCCCCGAGGACGCGCGGGAGCTGGACATCGCCGACGGCAGTTACGTCGACCTCGTCAGCGAGTGGAAGGACGGCGTCGAGCGGCGCGCGCCCGGCTTCCGCGTCGTGCACTACCCGACGGCCCGGGGCTGCGCGGCCGCGTACTACCCGGAGACCAACGTCCTGGTGCCGCTGGACTCCACCGCGGACGTCAGCAACACCCCGGCCAGCAAGTCCGTCGTGGTGCGTCTGGAACAATCGTCGACCGACTGAGCGTTTGCTCAGCCCCACGACGGACGACGGACGGAGCCGGGCCCCATGGGCGAGCAGCACACCGCGAAGTTCCCGCAAGAGGTCATCGACGAGTACGCCGCGCTCGGCGTCGACCTGGTGGCCCTGTTCTCCGCCGGACATCTCGGCACGCGCATGGGCGTGGAGATAACGGAGGCGTCCGCGGACCGCGTCGTCGGCACCATGCCGGTGGAGGGCAACACCCAGCCGTACGGACTCCTGCACGGCGGCGCGTCCGCCGTGCTCGCCGAGACCCTCGGCTCGGTCGGCGCCATGCTGCACGGCGGCAGTTCCAAGCTCGCCGTCGGCGTCGACCTGAACTGCACCCACCACCGCGCCGCACGGTCCGGGCTGGTCACCGGCGTGGCCACGCCCGTCCACCGGGGGCGCTCCACGGCCACGTACGAGATAGTCATCAGCGACGAGGCCGGCAAGCGGGTGTGCACCGCCCGGCTCACCTGCATGCTGCGGGACGCCCCCGCGGCGGGCTGAGCACCGGCCCGTACCCGCGTGCACCTGTGCCCCCGGACCCCGGGGGCACAGGCGTTCCCCGGGGCATTGCTGCCGGGCATCCCGCGCCCTGGCGTCGAGGCATGAGGACGGGGAGATCCCCACGGTCGTACGCGGTGTTCGGCACCGGCCTCGGCACGGTCACGGGGCTCAGACCGGTGCTCAGGCCGGTGCTCAGGCCGGTGCTCGTGCCGGTGCTCCTGATCGGCGGCCTGGTCGCCGGCTGCGGTCAGAGCGCCGGGCACCGGACCTCCGGCGCCCCTCCCTCACCGCCCGTCACGTCCGACGAGGAGCTGTGCACGCGGGTCGTCGCGCACTGGTCGCGCGAGGTACTGGACGGCGACACCTACGGCGACTACCAGTCGACGGGCCTCTCGAACGGGCAGTACGACCTCCTGCGCCGGATCGTGGACGCGGCACGGACGGCGCGGGAGCGCGACGGCCCGGAGGCGGCCGCGCGGCTCATCGACCGCGAGGCGCGGCAGGGCTGCGCGGACCGGTACCGCGACGGCGGTCCGGCCGAAGGTCCGCGGCGGTGAGCGGCGTCGGCCCCGTCGAACCCGGCGAGGGCACGCGCGCGTGGGACGCCGATCCGGACCCACCGCGCGCGCACGCCTCGCGGAACTGGCGGAACCGTATGCACGGCACCGTCGCGCGGTGCTCGCCGGCACGGCCGCGGCCGCCCTCCTCGTGGGCGGCGGGTACCTCTACGCCACGCACGAGGCCGACCCGGAATCCTCCGCTCTTCCCCCGTCGCAGGTCGTACGGGTGACCTACCTCGGACCGGAATACTCGCCTCCGACCGCTCCCACCAGCAGTTTCAGTTTCGCGGTAAAGGTCACCGCAAAATCCGGGCCACCCGTCACCGTGACGAGGTTCTCGCAGCCTTATCACGCCATTTCACTGAGCACGACCCCCCGACCTCCCTTTTCGGCCAAGGCCGGATCCGATCGCAAGATCGTCATCACCATGCATGTCACGGATTGCTCGGAGGTGCCGTGGAATGCCGGATTCCCTTTCCTGGACGTAACGCTGCGTAATACGCACGCAATAGAGAAGCACAGTTTCATCCTGGGCGAGCGGTACGCACGGGGTCTCTCGCGGGCCCTGCGAGCCGCCTGTGGCGACGACAGCCGGTCATCACCTAAACAGGTGAACACTCCTGAAATCATCGCCGCGCATCCTGCGGGTTCTCACTATTCGGACCGGGCGAATCCACCGGAATTCCGCTCTTCCACCCACTGAGTACCGCTCTGCAATACGACGTGTCATAACAAGAGAGTCACAGCCTCTGTCAGACTCTCCTCCACGTTCCCTGCACACGCTTAGAGTCACGGCCAGTCACCGCGCCACCGGATTCGAATCAATTTCGGCCCAGCGCGACTCGGACCCTTCCGCCAGGACGGGCCGTGCCAGGGAAAGGACTGATCGTGCGTCAACGTTCACTCATCGCCATCACCGCCGCGCTGGCGGCGGGAGCGCTCACCCTCACCGCCTGCGGCTCACGCGACGAGAACGGCGGCGGCTCGGACTCCAGCGGTGGCACCACCGTCGTCATCGGCGTCGACGCCCCGCTGACCGGCGACCTGTCCGCCATGGGCCTCGGCATCAAGAACTCCGCGGACCTCGCCGCCAAGACCGCGACCGAGGAGAAGTACGTCGAAGGCATCTCCTTCGAGATCGAAGCCCTCGACGACCAGGGTCAGCCCTCCGCCGGCCAGCAGAACGCCACCAAGTTCGTCGCCGACGACGACGTCCTCGGTGTCGTCGGCCCCCTGAACTCCTCCGTCGGCGAGTCCATGCAGAAGGTCTTCGACGACGCGAAGCTCGTCCAGGTCTCCCCCGCCAACACCGGCCCCGGCCTCACCCAGGGCCCCAAGTGGCAGACCGAGAAGGTCCGCAGCTACAAGTCGTACTTCCGCACGGCGACCACCGACGCCATCCAGGGCCCGTTCGCCGCCCAGTACCTGTACAACAAGGCCAAGAAGACCAAGGTCTTCGTCATCGACGACAAGAAGACCTACGGCGCCGGCCTCGCCGCCACCTTCACCGACGAGTTCAAGAAGCTGGGCGGCGACGTCGTCGGCACCGAGCACATCGACCCCGACACCAAGGACTTCTCCGCCGTCGCCACCAAGGTGAAGAACTCCGGCGCCGACGTCGTCTACTACGGCGGCGAGTACCCGCAGGCCGGCCCGCTCAGCAAGCAGATCAAGTCCGCCGGCGCCAAGATCCCGCTGATCGGCGGCGACGGCATCTACGACCCGACCTTCATCGAACTCGCCGGCAACGACGGCACCGGCGACCTCGCCACCTCCGTCGGCGCCCCCGTCGAGGACCTCCCCTCCGCCAAGGAGTTCGTCGCCGACTACAAGGCAGCGGGCTACAAGGAGGACTACAGCGCCTACGGCGGCTACTCCTACGACTCCGCCTGGGCCGTCATCGAAGCCGTCAAGAAGGTCGTCGAGGACAACGACGGCAAGCTCCCCGACGACGCCCGCGAACAGATCACCGCGGCCATGCAGAACGTCTCCTTCGACGGCGTGACCGGCAAGGTCTCCTTCGACGAGTTCGGCGACACCACCAACAAGCAGCTCACCGTGTACTCCATCGAGGGCGGCGAGTGGAAGCCGGTCGAGTCCGGCACCTACACCGGCTGACCCACACCGCACCACCCAGCACCGAGCCGCGCGGGGCGCCGCACCACAGCGCCCCGCGCACTCGCGTGGGCGCCGCACCGAACACGGCACCCACACGCCCCCATCCGGTCACATCCCTCGACTATCCGAAATATCGGAGGACATGCGGTGAACGAACTGCCGCAGCAGCTGGTCAACGGCCTGCTACTGGGATCCATGTACGGGCTGGTCGCCATCGGCTACACGATGGTCTATGGCATCGTCCAGCTCATCAACTTCGCCCACGGCGAGATCTTCATGGTGGGCGGCTTCGGCGCCCTCACCGTCTACCTGTACGTGCTCCCCGACGGCACGTCCATGGTGATAGCGCTCCCCCTGATGATCGTCGGCGGCATCATCGCCTCCGTACTCGTCGCCATCGGAGCGGAACGGTTCGCCTACCGCCCCCTGCGCGGCGCACCACGCCTCGCCCCCCTCATCACCGCCATCGGCCTCTCCCTCGCCCTCCAGCAGGCGATCTGGGCCTGGTACCCCGACGCCCGCTCCGCCATCCCCTTCCCCCACATCGACGGCGGCCCCTTCGAGATCGGCAACGTCACCATCCAGACCGGTGACCTCTTCCTCATCGTCGCCGCCCCCGTCAGCATGGCGATCCTCGCCTACTTCGTCATGAAGACCCGCACCGGCCGCGGCATGCAGGCCACCGCCCAGGACCCCGACACGGCCAAGCTGATGGGCATCAACACCGACCGCATCATCGTGGTCGCCTTCGCCCTCGGCGCCACCTTCGCCGCCGTCGGAGCCGTCGCCTACGGCCTCAAGTACGGCGAGGTCCAGTACCGCATGGGCTTCATCCTCGGCCTCAAGGCCTTCACCGCCGCCGTCCTCGGCGGCATCGGCAACATCTACGGCGCCATGCTCGGCGGCCTCGTGCTCGGCGTCGCCGAATCCCTGTCCACCGCCTACATCTCCGACATCCCCGGCATGGACCAGTTCGGCAGCCAGTCCTGGGCCAACGTCTGGGCCTTCGTACTCCTCATCCTCGTGCTCCTCATCAGGCCCCAGGGCCTGCTCGGAGAGCGCGTCGCGGACAGGGCGTGACACCGATGACCACCACACAGACCACCGCACCCGAAGCACCGCGCGACAACTCCGCGGGACAGCCGTACAGCCTCATCGGCATCCCCCCGCACATCGGCCGCGCCCTCGCCACCGCCGGCGGCGCCCTCGCCGTCGTCTCCACCTTCCTCGCCTGGACCTGGACCGCCGAATTCCCCGGCGACCTCACCGTCTACGGCTACCCCGGCGGCCTCCAGGTCCTCGTCCTCATCGGCGGCGCCCTCACCACCCTCCTCGGCCTCGCCTCCTACGGCGTCAACGGCCTGCGCTGGCTCACCCCCGCAGGCGCCGACAGCGCCCTCAAACTCGCCGCACTCGGCACCTTCGCCACCGCCTGGTACACGATCATCGCGATCAGCGTCACCCTCGGCGGCCTCGTCAACCTCGAACCCGGCGCCTACGTCGCCGCCGCCGCCGGACTGGCCGCCGCACTCGGCGCCCTCTCCCTGCCCTACGAGCGGCCCGCACCCGACCCCGCCGACCCCGACGACACCGGCTGGGAGAAGTTCCGCCACGACGCGCGCAGCGCCCTCGGCGTCTTCAAGGCCGGCTTCACCTCGGGCACCCCCGCCCCGGCACGCAAGCTCCCCGCCTACGCCGAGATCCTCGTCATCGTCGCCGCCCTCACCGTCGGCCTGATCGTCTTCACCTACGGCATCGGCACCGAGTACGACGAACTCTTCGTCGGCTTCCTCATCACCACCGGCTTCGGCTTCGCGGCCCTCGCCAAGGCCGGACTCGTGAACCGGCTCACCGCACTCACCGCCAAGCACCGCAACGTCACCCTCGTCGGAGCCTTCGTCGCGGCCGCCGCCTTCCCCTTCACCCAGTCCGACGACCAGTACGCCAGCATCGGCGTCTACATCCTGATCTTCGCCACCGTCGCCCTCGGCCTCAACATCGTCGTCGGCCTCGCCGGACTCCTCGACCTCGGCTACGTCGCCTTCCTCGGCGTCGGCGCCTACACCGCCGCCATGGTCTCCGGCTCCCCCTTCTCCCCCTTCGACATCCAGCTCCCGTTCTGGGCCTCCGCCCTCGTCGGCGCCGCCGTCGCCATGGTCTTCGGCGTCATCATCGGCGCCCCCACCCTCCGCCTCCGCGGCGACTACCTCGCCATCGTCACCCTCGGCTTCGGCGAGATCTTCCGCATCGCCGTCCTCAACATGGACGGAACCTCCGGCCCCGACATCACCAACGGCTCCAACGGCATCGCCTCCGTCCCCAACCTCACGATCCTCGGCTTCGACTTCGGCGCCGAACACACCATCGCCGGCTTCACCGTCGGCCGCTTCGCCAACTACTTCCTGCTGATGCTCCTCATCACGTTCGTCGTCGTGATCGTCTTCCGGCGCAGCAGCGAATCCCGCATCGGCCGCGCCTGGATCGCCATCCGCGAGGACGAGACAGCCGCCCAGGCCATGGGCATCAACGGCTTCCGCGTCAAACTCATCGCCTTCGCCCTCGGCGCCACCCTCGCCGGCCTCGCCGGCACCGTACAGGCACACGTCACCTACACCGTGACACCCGAGCAGTACCAGTTCGCCCACGCCGTCCCGCCCAACTCCGCCTTCCTCCTCGCCGCGGTCGTCCTCGGCGGCATGGGCACCATCAGCGGCCCGCTGGTCGGCGCCGCACTCCTCTACCTCATCCCGAACAAGCTGCAGTTCCTCGGCGAGTACCAGCTCTTCGCCTTCGGCGTCGCACTCGTCCTGCTCATGCGCTTCCGGCCCGAAGGCCTCATCCCCAACCGGCGCCGCCAACTCGAGTTCCACGAAGAGGCCGAAGCACCCACAGTCCTCAGCAAGGCAGGGGCCTGACCACCATGACCACCGACACCACCACCCAGGGCACCGCCCCGGCCGCCACCCCCGGCGAGACCGTCCTCGATGCACGCGGCGTCACCATGCGCTTCGGCGGCCTCACCGCCGTCAGCAACGTCGACCTGCACGTCAACAGCGGCGAGATCGTCGGCCTCATCGGCCCCAACGGCGCCGGCAAGACCACCTTCTTCAACTGCCTCACCGGCCTCTACGTCCCCACCGAGGGCGAAGTCCGCTACAAGGGCCAGGTCCTGCCGCCCAAGTCCTTCAAGGTCACCGCCGCCGGCATCGCCCGCACCTTCCAGAACATCCGGCTCTTCGCCAACATGACGGTCCTGGAGAACGTCCTCGTCGGCCGCCACACACGGACGAAGGAAGGCCTCTGGTCGGCGCTCCTGCGCGGCCCCGGCTTCCACCGGGAGGAGGCCGCATCGCGCGCACGGGCACTCGAACTCCTCGAGTTCGTCGGCCTCGCCGAGAAGGCCGAACACCTCGCCCGCAACCTCCCGTACGGCGAACAGCGCAAACTCGAGATCGCACGAGCGCTGGCCAGCGAGCCGGGCCTGCTCCTCCTCGACGAGCCCACAGCAGGCATGAACCCGCAGGAGACGCGGGCGACGGAAGAACTCGTCTTCGCCATCCGCGACCAGGGCATCGCCGTCCTCGTCATCGAGCACGACATGCGGTTCATCTTCAACCTCTGCGACCGCGTCGCCGTCCTCGTCCAGGGCCAGAAACTCGTCGAGGGCGACAGCGCGACGGTGCAGGGCGACGAACGCGTCGTCGCCGCCTACCTCGGCGAACCCTTCGAGAACGCCCCCGGCGACGAGGAGGTCGCGGAGGTCGAAGCCGCCGAAGCACAGGCCGCGCCCGGCAAGGCACCCGGCAAGGAGAACGACCGATGACCGCACTGCTCGAAGTAGAGGACCTCCGGGTCGCCTACGGCAAGATCGAAGCCGTCAAGGGCATCTCCTTCAAGGTCGACGCCGGCGAGGTCGTCACCCTCATCGGCACCAACGGCGCCGGCAAGACCACGACCCTGCGCACGCTCTCGGGCCTGCTGAAGCCCGTCGGCGGCCAGATCAGGTTCGAGGGCAAGTCACTCAAGAAGATCCCCGCCCACAAGATCGTCTCCCTCGGGCTCGCCCACTCCCCCGAGGGCCGGCACATCTTCCCCCGCATGACCATCGAGGACAACCTGCGCCTCGGCGCGTTCCTGCGCAGCGACAAACCCGGCATCGAGAAGGACATCCAGCGCGCCTACGACCTCTTCCCCATCCTCGGGGAGCGCAGGAAGCAGGCCGCGGGCACCCTGTCGGGCGGTGAGCAGCAGATGCTCGCCATGGGCCGCGCACTGATGTCCCAGCCGAAACTGCTCATGCTCGACGAACCCTCTATGGGCCTCTCCCCGATCATGATGCAGAAGATCATGGCCACCATCGCCGAGCTCCGGTCCCAGGGCACGACGATCCTGCTCGTCGAGCAGAACGCCCAGGCCGCCCTGTCGCTCGCCGACCACGGCCACGTCATGGAGATCGGCAAGATCGTCCTCACCGGCACGGGACAGCACCTGCTGCACGACGAGTCCGTCCGCAAGGCGTACCTGGGCGAGGACTGAGCCCG
>NZ_JAVRHI010000361.1:0-35704 GCF_034105845.1 Streptomyces sp. CRN 30
TCCCGGCCGCCTCAGGCGGCCGGGACTCCGGCATGTGTGCCACGTCTACTCCGGCGGCGTGGGCGTGTCGTGCGTGCGGTACATCGCCTGGACGTCCAGCTCCAGCTGGATGGTGGGGCCGACGACCGCGATGCCGCGGGCCAGCATCGAGCGCCAGTTGAGGGTGTAGTCCTCGCGGTGCAGCTCCGCCTTGGCCAGCGCCGCGCAGCGCAGTTCCTGCTCGTAGCCGCCGTTCACCATGCCGAGGTAGGTGGTGTCCAGGCCGACCGAGCGGCTGATGCCGTGCATGCTGAGCGAGCCCTGCAGCGTCCACTTGGAGCCGCCGCGGTACACGAAGCGGGTACTGGTGAAGTCGATGTACGGGTACCGCTCGACGTCGAGGAAGTCGGCGGACCGCAGGTGGTTGTCACGGGTGTTGTTGCCCGTGGTGATGCTGGCCGCGTCGATGCGCACCGACACCCGGGAGTCGGCCATGTTCTGCGCGACCTGGATGCCGCCGTCGAAGCGGGTGAAGCGGCCGTGCACATGGGCCATGCCGACGTGCTTGGCGATGAACCGGATCGCGGTGTGCGGCGGGTCGAACAGCCAGGTGCCCGGTGACGGCAGCTCGAGCTGGCGGGCCGGCTGGAGCTCGACGCGCTGGGTGGGCAGGGACACGCCGGGCTGGATCTCGACGGTCTCCCGGGAGGGCGACAGGCCCTCGGCCGCGATCATCATGCTGTAGCTGCCGGGCGGCAGCGTCGCCATGAAGAAGCCGAAGGGGTCGGTGGTGCCGCGGGTCGCGACGCGGTGGGTGTCCAGTGCGGTGACCGTGACATCGGCTCCTCCCATGGGCTGCCCCATGGGGTCCACGACCTCGCAGCCGATCGCGCCCGCGCCCTGCGGCAGGGGGACGGTGAGGCCCGCCGCGGCGCCGTGGCCGTTCTTGGAACGCCGGCGTCGGAGCAGTCCGAGGGCCATGCTGTTCACCTTTCTTCACACTTGTGGGAGTCGCGTGGGGGATCGCTGAACAATTCGTGTTCGCGGTTGCCAAATACACCCGTGATAAAGGGTGCTGACACAGAGACGGCGGCTCGTCCGACGATCATAAAGCAGTCGGTGCCGGGCCCTTACCCCGCGGTAGCTGTCCACGGTGGATGTTCGCGGCGGACGTCTGTGGTGAGGCGCGGGAAAGCGGCCCTCGATAAAGGTGATTCGCACCGATGCTGTGGCGAAGGCGCGGATTGCCGGAGGGGCGGTTCGACGGAATCCGGGATTCCCGGGATCCCCCGGGAATACGGCGAGGTTTTTGAATGTTCACGGAAATGGGGCGGAGGAGGTCTCCGCCGAGCCGTACGAACCGGAGGAACCCGTAGACATGCGCGTCGAGATCTGGAGCGACATCGCCTGCCCCTGGTGCTACGTGGGCAAGGCCCGCTTCGAGAAGGCGCTGCAGGCCTTCCCGCACCGCGACGAGGTGGAGGTCGTCCACCGCTCCTTCGAGCTCGACCCCGGCCGGGCCAAGGGAGACGTCGAGCCGGTGCTGCCCATGCTGGCCCAGAAGTACGGCATGAGCGAGGCGCAGGCGCGGGCCGGCGAGGAGAACCTGGGCACCCAGGCCACCGCCGAGGGCCTGGCGTACCGCACCGAGGGCCGGGACCACGGCAACACCTTCGACATGCACCGGCTGCTGCACCTCGCGAAGGAGCACGGCCGGCAGGACGCCCTGCTGCAGAACCTGTACCGGGCGAACTTCGCCGAGGAGCGGTCCGTCTTCGCCGACGCCGACGCGTACCTGGTCGAGCTCGCCGTCGCGGCCGGCCTCGACGCGGACACGGTGCGCGAGGTCCTCGACGACCCGGACGCGTACGCCGACGAGGTCCGTGCCGACGAGCGCGAGGCCGCCGAGCTGGGCGCGAACGGCGTCCCGTTCTTCGTCCTCGACCGCAAGTACGGCGTGTCGGGCGCCCAGCCCGCCGAGGTCTTCACCCGGGCCCTGACCCAGGCCTGGGGCGAGCGCTCCCCGCTGACCCTCGTGCAGGACGGCGCCGCGGGGGAGGTCTGCGGGCCGGACGGGTGCGCCGTACCGGAGCAGCAGAAGTAGGAATTCCGTGGACGGCGCGCGCACCGGAGCACACAGTGGTCCCATGGAGACCAGCTTCGAGACCCTCGTGAGCACCGAGTTCGCCCCGAAGACCACCTACCTGAACACTGCGAGCACCGGCCTGCCGCCGGCCCGTACGGTCGACGCCCTGCGGGTGGCCGTGGAGTCCGCGGCGGCCGGCCGGCCCACCGACATGTTCGCCGACGTGGAGGCGGCCCGGTCCGCCTTCGCCCGGCTGACGGGGGTGCCGGACCGCCGGGTCGCGGCCGGCGCCTCGGTCGCCGTCTACACGGGACTGATCGCCGCCTCCCTGCCCGAGGGCGCCGAAGTCCTCACCGCGGAGGCCGACTTCACCTCCGTGCTGAACCCGTTCCACGTGCGCCGCGACCTCAAGGTGCGCACCGTCCCGCTGGAGCGGATCGCCGAGTCGGTGCGTCCGGGCACCGCGCTCGTCGCGGTCAGCGCCGTCCAGTCCGCCGACGGCCGGATCGCCGACCTGGACGCGATCCGTGAGGCGGCCCGCTCGCACGGGGCGCGCACCTACGTCGACGCCTCCCAGGCCGCGGGCTGGCTGCCCCTGGACGCGGACGCCTACGACTTCGTCTCGGCCGTCGCCTTCAAGTGGCTCCTGTGCCCGCGCGGCGTGGCCTTCCTCGTCGTCCCGGAGGACCTCGGCGGGCTCACGCCGGTCTTCGCGGGCTGGGTCGCGGGGGAGAAGCCCTGGGACAGCTGCTACGGGCCCGTCGAGGAACTCGCCCACTCCGCCCGCCGGTTCGACGAGAGCCCGGCCCTCTTCTCCTACGCGGGCGCCCGCCGCTCCCTGGAACTGGTCGAGGAGCTGGGCGTACGGCACATCCAGGAGCACGACCTCGCCCTGGCCGGGCGCTTCGTCGCGGGCCTCGCCCGGCTGGGCCACGAGCCCGTCCCCGCGCCCGGCTCGCCCATCGTCTCGGTGCCCGGACTGGGCCGGCGGCAGCCGGAGCTGAGCCGCGCCGGCATCGAGGTCTCCGACCGCGCGGGCAACCTGCGGGCCGCCTTCCACCTGTACAACACACCCGCCGACGTCGACCGGCTCCTCGACGTCCTGGAGGGCTGACCGGCGGCTCCCGTTCCCGGACGGCCGCGGGCCGGGCACCCCGTGCGGGATGCCCGGCCCGTCCTGCGGCCGCGACGGCGGGACGTCAGCGCACCGGCGTGAAGTCCCGGGCCCCGATGAACTCCGGCCGGCGCACCGGCGCCGCGAACGGCTCGACCGCCGCGTTCTCCACGCTGTTGAACACGATGAACACGTTGCTGCGCGGGAACGGCGTGATGTTGTCGCCCGAGCCGTGCATGCAGTTGCAGTCGAACCAGGTCGCCGAACCGGCCCGCCCGGTGAAGAGCTTGATGCCGTGCTCGGCGGCGAACCCGGTCAGCGCCTCGTTCGAGGGCGTGCCCGCGTCCTGCATCTGCAGCGACTTCTTGTAGTTGTCCTTCGGCGTCTCCCCGGAGCACCCGAGGAACGTCTTGTGCGACCCCGGCATGATCATGAGGCCGCCGTTGGTGTCGAGGTTCTCGGTCAGCGCGATCGACACGGACACCGTCCGCATGTTCGGCAGACCGTCCTCGGCGTGCCAGGTCTCGAAGTCCGAGTGCCAGTAGAAGCCGGAGGCACCGAAGCCGGGCTTCACGTTGATCCGGGACTGGTGGACGTAGACGTCCGAGCCGAGGATCTGCCGCGCCCGGCCCACCACGCGCTCGTCGCGCACCAGCCGCGCGAACACCTCACTGATCTTGTGCACCTCGAAGACCGAGCGGATCTCCTGGGAGGCCGGCTCGACGATCGAGCGGTCGTCGGCCCGCAGCGTGGGGTCGGCGACCAGCCGCTCCAGCTCCGCGCGGTACAGCGCCACCTCGTCGTCCCCGATGAGCTGGTCGACGGAGAGGAAGCCGTCGCGCTCGTAGCCGTGGAGGTCCGCGGTGGAGATCGGCCCCGGGGTGTCCGGCGCGCCCCAGACGACCGGGTCCTGGCGGGGGACGGAGACCTCTTCGGCGCCGCGCGTCGGGTACAGGTCGGTGAGCGTGGTCATCGGGTTCAGACCTCCTCGGTCATCAGGGGGTAGACGCCGTTCTCGTCGTGGTCCTCCCGTCCGGTGACCGGAGGGTTGAAGACGCAGATGCAGCGGAAGTCGGTCCTGGGACGCATGGTGTGGCGCTCGTGGCCGTCCAGGAGGTACATCGTCCCGGGCGTGATCAGGTGCTTCTCGCCGGTCTCGTCGTTGGTCAGTTCGGCCTCGCCCTCGACGCAGAGCACGGCCTCGATGTGGTTGGCGTACCACATCGACGTCTCCGTGCCCGCGTACATGGTCGTCTCGTGCAGGGAGAAGCCGACCTTCTCCTTGGCGAGGACGATGCGTTTGCTCTCCCAGGTGCCGCCGGCGGCCTTCACGTGCCGGTCGGTGCCCTCGATGTCCTTGAACGAACGAACGATCACGGTGTTCCCTTCGCCTCCTCGTGGTGGTGTGTGCGGTGGTTCAGATGGTTTCGCGGACGGTCTCGCGGACGGCGCGGGCGAGGACGCGCAGGCCCTCGTCCAGCTCCTCGGGCGTGATGGTCAGGGCGGGCAGCAGCTTGACGACCTCGCTCTCCGGACCGGAGGTCTCGATGAGCAGCCCGAGCTCGAAGGCGCGCCGGGCGACCCGTTCCGCGCGCTCCTTCTCGTGGAACTCCAGGCCCCAGACCAGCCCGCGGCCCCGGTACTCGCGCACGTCGGCGAGGTTCTCCTCGGTGATGGAGATCAGCGCCTGCTCGACCTGCTCGCCCCGGGCGCGGGTCTGCTTCTCCATGGCGGAGCCGTCGGCCCAGTACGACTCCAGGGCGGCGGTCGCCGTCACGAACGCGGGGTTGTTGCCGCGGAAGGTGCCGTTGTGCTCGCCCGGCTCCCAGACGTCCAGCTCGGGCTTGAACAGGCACAGCGACATCGGCAGGCCGTAACCGCTGATCGACTTGGAGACGGTGACGATGTCGGGCACGATCCCCGCCTCCTCGAAGGAGAAGAAGGCGCCCGTGCGGCCGCAGCCCATCTGGATGTCGTCGACGATCAGCAGCATGTCCTGCCGGTGGCACAGGTCCTGCAACGCGCGTAGCCACTCGACACGGGCGACGTTGATGCCGCCCTCGCCCTGCACCGTCTCGACGATCACGGCGGCGGGCTTGTTGAGCCCGGAGCCCTGGTCCTCCAGGAGCCGCTCGAACCACAGGAAGTCCGGGACCGCGCCGTCGAAGTAGTTGTCGAACGGCATCGGGGTGCCGTGCACCAGCGGGATGCCCGCCCCGGCCCGCTTGAAGGCGTTGCCGGTCACGGCCAGCGAACCCAGCGACATTCCGTGGAAGGCGTTGGTGAAGGACACGATGGCCTCGCGCCCCTTCACCTTCCGCGCCAGCTTCAGCGCGGACTCCACTGCGTTGGTGCCCGTCGGGCCCGGGAACATGACCTTGTACGGCAGGTCGCGCGGTCGCAGCACCAGGTCCTGGAACGTCTGCAGGAAGGTGCGCTTGGCGGAGGTGGACATGTCGAGCCCGTGGGTGACGCCGTCGCGCTCCAGGTAGTCGATCAGGGCCCGTTTGAGTACGGGGTTGTTGTGCCCGTAGTTGAGTGATCCGGCGCCGGCGAAGAAGTCCAGGTACGCGTGGCCGTCCTCGTCGTACATACGGCTGCCCCGCGCACGGTCGAAGACGGTGGGCCAGCCGCGGCAGTAGCTGCGCACCTCCGATTCCAGGGTCTCGAAGACGCTCAGGTCGGGCTGGGTGATGGTCACGGCGAAGTCGCTCCTCGATGCGATGAGTATCGGGGGAAGTGGGTGGGGAGAGGCGGCCGGGCGCTCAGCGGGACAGCGGGCCGATGCGGTGCAGGACCTCGGGCTCGTGCGGTCCGTCGGGGAACAGGTCCGCCGCGAACAGCACCTCGCGCTCGACCCCCGCCCCGTGCCGGACGGCGAAGGAGGCGAACAGGCGCTCGGAGGCGGTGTTGCCCGGGGTGATGGTGGTCTCGACGGTGGTCAGCGGGTGCTCCTGGGCGACCCGGGCGGTCAGCCCGTCCAGCAGCGCCCCGGCGAGGCCGCGGCCCCGGTGCGCCGGGTCGACGGCCACCTGCCACACGAGCAGGGTGTGCGGGTCCTCGGGGCGGACGTAGCCGGTGACGAAACCGACGGGCCGCCCCGCCGTGTCGCGCGCCACCGCCGAGGTGCCGGCGAAGTCACGGCACCACAGCAGATAGCTGTAGGAGGAGTTGAGGTCGAGGGTGCGGGAGTCCCGGGCGAGGCGCCACAGCGCGGCGCCGTCGGCCACGTCGGGACGGTCGATCCACAGCCCCTCGGGCATCTTCAGGAATTCGGCAGGCAGTTCTGGCAGGTCTGCTTGTGCAGCTGTCATGCAAATTGAACTTACCCAGCAAAAGGTGAAATTGCATCGCCGATCGGGGTTACACATGGCGCGTACACGTGTTATCACGCGAGTGCGTGCGGCCGCGTGAGAGGGGAGCGAAAGGTTCAGTTTTGCCCGAAAAATACCACACAAAAAGGGCGCCATGTTGAGTTGATCACATGTCTGTAACCTTCACGGAACAGGCCCGAATTACCTCGGCGGGCGTTCGCCGAATCGCCTTGTTTAAGTTCGGCGGAAGCGGGCAGAAGCTAAATGGAAACCCGGCTGGATCAGCCGAATAAATGGGTTACGGCAATGGAAGAAGATATCGCGGGAAGCGCTACGCGCCCGTGGTGCCGTCGATCCGCTCCCGCAGGAGGTCGGCGTGCCCGTTGTGCCGTGCGTACTCCTCGATCAGGTGGATGAGGATCCAGCGGAGGTTGACCTCCGCCCCCGCCATCGCGGGGGAGTCGTCCGGAATCCGCCCCACCTCGTCCAGCGGCCGCCCGGCGCACAGCCGCCGGCCGCGGGCGACCTCCTCGCGCCAGACCTCCAGCGCCTCGTCGATGCCCCGCTCCGGGATGAGCGCGTACCCGGTCGGCTCCCCGTGCACCGGCGGTACGTCCTGGCCGGCGAAGACCCGCTGGAACCAATTCCGCTCGATCTCCGCGAGGTGCTGGACCAGACCGAGCAGGGTCAGCGACGACGGCTCCACCGGCGTGGACCGCAGCTGGGTGTCGTCGAGCCCGGCGCACTTCAGCTCCAGCGTGGCCCGGTGGAAGTCGAGCCAGCTCTCCAGCATGGGGCGCTCGTCGCCCGTCATGAGGGGGACGGGGCGGCCGTCGGGGAGGGTCAGGCGTCCTGTGTGCGGCGTCATGCGGGCAGCATTGCACAAGCGTTCGAACGCGGGGTGCGGGCCGCTACGCCCAAGCCTCCTCCACCGCCCGGTACGCACCCCGCACATCCACCTCCGGCCCCCGCCCGTCCAGTGCCGTGCCCAGTGCCGCCAGGCACGCCCGCACCGACCCCGGGGTGGCGTGGGGGCCGTAGTGGTTGAGCCGGACCATGTTCTTCGCCAGTGCGCCGCCGCCCGCCACGAGCGGCAGCGCGGGATCCGACGCCAGGACCCGGGCCACCAGTTCCGAGGCGACGACGCCGTCCGGCGTGCGCAGCGTCGTGGCGACCGGTGCCGCGTCCGCGGCCCGGTGCACGTACGGCTCCAGGCCCCCGCCGAGGGCGAGCACCCCCGCGCGGGTCGCCGCCGCGGCGGACGCGTGCCGGGCCGTCACCGCGTCCAGGCCCTCCGCCTCGATCCGCTCCAGGCACGCCTCCAGCGCGAGCATCTCCAGCTGCGCCGGGGCGTGCAGCAGGGCGCGGCGGCCGCCGTCGATCCACCGCTCCTTCCAGTCCAGCAGGGACAGGTACGAGCGGCGCGGCGCCCGCGGGTTCGCCGCCATGCGCGCCCACGCCCGCTCGCTCACCGAGATCGCCGACACCCCCGCAGGACCTCCCATCGCCTTCTGCGCCCCGATGACGCACAGGTCCACGCCCCACGCGTCCGGCTCCACCGGCTCCGCCCCGACGGAGGCGACCGCGTCCAGGTAGAACAGCGCGCCGTGCTCCCGCACCACCGCGCCGATCTCCGCGACCGGGTTGGTGTTGCCGGTCGCCGCCTCGGCGTGCACCAGCGAGACGAAGTCGATCTCCGGGTGGGCGGCGAGCGCCTCGCGGACCTGCTCCGCCGTGACCGCCGTGTGGAAGGGCACGGACAGGTCGACCACCGTCGCCCCGCAGTCGCGCAGCCAGTCGCCGAAGGTCTGCCCGTACGGCCCGGTGATCACGTTCAACGCGGTGGTGCCCGGCCCCGCGGCTCCCCGGATGGCCCCCTCCAGCGGCAGCAGCGCCTCCCCCTGGGTGATCACCACGTCCTGCGCGGTGCCGAGCAGCCGCGCCACGCGGTCCTCGATCGAGGCGAACCGCGCGGCGTCCATCGGCGGCAGATCAAGGAAGGGGTGCGTCACGGTGGTGCTCTCTCTGCTCAGGGGTACCAATGGCCAAAGGGTGGAAGTTATCGGTGTCGGAAGTACGTGGAAGAGCGTATCCATCTCCTGCAGGAGGTCCTTGTGAACCCCGTGACCACGGTCCTCGGCCGTCGCGGCCGAGTCCTGGCCGCCGCCACCGCGACAGCCGGGCTGCTGCTCCTGACCGGCTGTTCCTCCGGCGACGACGGCGGCGGGACCACCGTCAAGGGGGTCACCCTCGTCAAGGGCGGACAGCTCACCACCTGCACCCACCTGCCGTACCCGCCCTTCCAGTCGGAGATCGACGGCAAGGTGCAGGGCTTCGACGTGTCCCTCATCGACCTGGTGGCCGAGGAACTGGGGGTGGAGCAGCAGATCCTCGACACGCCGTTCGAGAACTTCAAGACGGGCGCGTTCCTCAACTCCGGCGAGTGCGACCTGGCCGCGGCCGGCATGACGATCACCGACGAGCGCAAGAAGAACGTCGACTTCTCCGACCCGTACTTCGACGCCACCCAGGCCGTCCTCGTCGACAAGGACAGCGGCCTCACCTCCCTGGCCGACGTGAAGGCCAAGAACAAGAAGCTCGGCGCCCAGGCCCAGACCACGGGCGAGGACCACGCCAAGGACCAGGGCTTCGACCCGGTCTCCTTCGAGAGCTCCGACGCCGTCCTCAACGGGCTGCGCACCGGCCAGGTCCAGGCCGTCGTCATCGACTACCCGGTCGTCCAGGGCTGGCTCAAGGACAAGGCCAACGCCGACGCCTTCCGGCTCGCCGGCCAGGTCGAGACCGGCGAGCGGTACGGCTTCACGGTCAAGAAGGGCAACACCGCCCTGGTCGACGCCATCAACAAGGCCCTGACGGACGCGCGGGCCGACGGCACGTACCAGGAGATCTACGAGAAGTGGATCGGCCCGTACGACGAGAGCGGCGCCTCCGCGTCCCCGTCCGCCTCATGAGCGTCACGGACGACGCGGCGCACCGGGTGAAGCCCCGCAGGCCGGGGCTGACCCGCCGGCGCAGGCGGACCCTCTCCCGCGCCCTGCAGTACGCCGTCTTCGTCGCCGCCGTGGCCGCCCTCGCGGTCACGGCCGACTGGGGACGGCTGCGGAACCAGTTCGCCCAGTTCGACCTGGCCCAGCAGATGTTCCCGGACATCATCACGCTGGCGCTGCGGAACACCGTCCTCTACACGGTCTCCGGCTTCGTCTTCGGGCTGGTCCTCGGCATGGTGGTCGCGCTGATGCGGCTGTCGTCCGTCGGCCCGTACCGCTGGGTCGCCGGGATCTACATCGAGATCTTCCGCGGTCTGCCCGCCCTGCTGATCTTCATCTTCGTGGGCGTCGCGGTCCCCCTCGCCTTCCCGGGCACCGAGATCCCGGGCGGCACGTACGGCAAGGTCGCCCTCGCCCTCGGCCTGGTCTCCGCCGCGTACATGGCGGAGACCATCCGCGCGGGCATCCAGGCCGTACCCAAGGGGCAGATGGAGGCGGCCCGCTCACTGGGCTTCTCCTACGGCCGCGCGATGGTGTCGATCATCATTCCGCAGGCCTTCCGGATCGTGATCCCGCCGCTCACCAACGAACTGGTCCTCCTGTTCAAGGACTCCTCGCTGGTGCTGTTCCTCGGGGTCACGCTGGAGGAGCGGGAACTGGCGAAGTTCGGCCGCGACCTGGCCAGCCAGACCGCCAACTCCACGCCCATCCTGGTCGCGGGCCTGTGCTACCTGCTGGTGACGGTGCCGCTCGGCTTCGTCGTACGACGCCTGGAGGCCAAGGCGGGGGAGGCCAAGTGAGCGGAGAGGACCGAGTGAGCACGCGCACCGGAAAGCCGGCCACGGGGGACCCGGAGATCAGCATCACCGGGCTGCACAAGTCCTTCGGCGACAACCACGTCCTGCGCGGCATCGACCTGGAGGTCCGCCAGGGCGAGGTCGTCTGCGTCATCGGACCCTCCGGCTCCGGCAAGTCGACGCTGCTGCGCTGCGTCAACCTGCTGGAGGAGCCCAGCGAGGGCCGGGTCACCGTGGGCGGCACGGAGCTCACCGACCCGGACGTGGACATCGACGCCGCACGCCGCCGCATCGGCATGGTCTTCCAGCAGTTCAACCTCTTCCCGCACCTGACGGCGACGGAGAACCTCACGCTGCCGCAGCGGCGGGTCCTCGGGCGGGACAAGGCGGAGGCGGCCCGGGTGGCCGCCGAGAACCTGCGGCGCGTCGGCCTCGCCGAGAAGGCGGACGCCTACCCGTCCTCCCTCTCCGGCGGCCAGCAGCAGCGTGTGGCGATCGCCCGCGCGCTGGCGATGGGCCCCGAGGTGATGCTCTTCGACGAGCCCACCTCGGCCCTGGACCCGGAACTGGTGGGGGACGTCCTGGCCGTGATGCGCGTGCTCGCGCAGGAGGGCATGACGATGATGGTCGTCACCCACGAGATGTCGTTCGCGCGGGAGGTCGCCGACCGGGTCGTCTTCATGGACGGCGGCGTGATCGTCGAGGACGGCCCGCCCGACCGGGTCATCGGCGCCCCGGCCCACGCACGCACCCGCCACTTCCTCTCCCGTCTCCTGGACCCGGCGATGGCGGACGTGGAGGAGGGGACCGGGGCCCCGGACCGGGCGGCGGACGGGGGTGGTGAAGGGCCGGGACACAGGCCCTAAGGTGCCGTCCATGGGTGAGGACGTGGTGCTGCAGGTGAAGGGGCGGGTGCTCGTCGGGCCCGAGGACGTCCGGGACGAGGTGTGGGTCGTCGGCGGCAGGATCACCTACGACCGCCCCGCCGGCGCCCGCGACGTCCGTACCGTCGCGGGCTGGGCCCTGCCCGGGCTGGTCGACGCGCACTGCCACGTCGGCCTCGACGCCCACGGTGCCGTGCCCGACGACGTCGCCGAGAAGCAGGCCCGCACCGAGCGCGAGGCGGGCGCCCTCCTCCTGCGGGACGCGGGCTCCCCGTCCGACACCCGCTGGATCGACGGCCGCGACGACCTGCCGAAGATCGTCCGTGCGGGCCGCCACATCGCCCGCACCCGCCGCTACATCCGGAACTACGCGCACGAGATCGAGCCGGACGACCTGGTCGCGTACGTGCGCCAGGAGGCCCGGCGGGGCGACGGCTGGGTGAAGCTGGTGGGCGACTGGATCGACCGGGACCTCGGCGACCTGGCCGCCTGCTGGCCGCCGGAGGCCGCCCGGGCCGCCATCGCGGAGGCGCACCGCCTCGGCGCCCGCGTCACGGCCCACTGCTTCGCCGAGGACTCCCTGCGCGACCTGGTGGAGGCGGGCATCGACTGCGTCGAACACGCGACGGGCCTGACGGAGGACACGATCCCGCTCTTCGCCGAGCGGGGCGTGGCGATCGTCCCCACCCTCGTCAACATCGCCACGTTCCCGCGACTCGCGGACGGCGGGGCGGCCAAGTTCCCCCGCTGGTCCGCCCACCTGCGCCGGCTGCACGCCCGCCGCCACGACACCGTGCGGGCCGCGTACGACGCCGGTGTCCCGGTGTACGTCGGCACCGACGCCGGCGGCACGCTGCCGCACGGACTGGTGGCCGACGAGGTCGCCGAGCTGGTCGGCGCGGGCATCCCCCCGGTCGAGGCCCTGTCGGCGACCACCTGGGGCGCGCGGCGCTGGCTCGGCCGGCCGGGACTTGCGGAGGGGGCGCCCGCGGACCTGGTCGTGTACGGGACGGACCCGCGGGCCGACGTACGGGTGCTCGCGGCGCCGCGCCGGGTGGTGCTCGACGGAAGGGTCGTGGCCTAGGGCGTCAGGAACGCCCTGGGGCGCCGCTGAGGCAGCTCCGCTGCGGGACTCCGACACGGGTGCGGGGCGAGATCCACCCGAAGGAGTGAAGTCCTCGTCAGATGATGTTTCTGCACCTCCCGTGCGCCACGATTCCCGGACCGCCGCAGCCATGAGCGTCAGAGTGCGTCTGCCGCGGCCGCTGCGCCCGTCGGCGCAGCGTCTTCTGTTCTTTCTCCTGTGAGGTCCCGGATCGTGAACAACCGCTCATTCCGCATGCCCGCACGCCGGATAGCCGTCGCCGCGGCGGCCACCGCCCTGGCCGCCGGCCCCGCTGCCCTGGCCGGCGCCGCCTCCGCCCACGCGACCGGCGACCACGGCCGCGCCGGCGCCGTCGTGCTCCGTACGGAGCTGGACGTCGCCCTGCTCGACAAGACCGCACGGGTACCGCTCGCCGTCACCCTCAACGACGTGCAGGCGCCGCAGAGTGCGGAGAAGACCCTGCTCACCGCCGAGTTGAAGGGTGTCGACAAGGGGCGCCCCTTCACGGTGGCACGCGCGGACGTCGCCTCCGCCCGGGCGACGGTCACCGGACAGCGGGCCGAGGGGGCCGTCAAGCTCGTCCACGCGAAGGTGCACGTGCCGGGGCTGCCGCTGCTGTCGCTGATCGAGGTCGAGCAGGTGACCTCCCGGGCCGTCTGCGAGACGGGCAGGGCACCCACCGCCTCGGCCGACCTGCCCGGGTCGGTCACGGTGCTCGGCAAGAAGGTCACGCTGAGCGCCAAGGGCACGGCCGAGGTCGTGGCGAAGGGAGTGGGCACCGTCCGGCTCGACCTGTCGAGGACGGAGACCACCACGCACACGGCGGCCGCCACCGCGCTCGAACTCCAGGTGTCCGTCGCCCCGTCGAAGTCGAACGTGGCCAGGGTGGACGGGACGGTCACGCTGGCCCGCGCCACGTGCGAGACGCCGGGGGCCACCGGTGGAACCGGTGCGGCCGGTGCATCCGATGAGTCCGACGGTTCCGGTGAGTCCGGTGCTTCCGGTCCCGGAAAGCCGGGCGGCGGGGCCGACGGCAGGACCGACGGCAGCGGCGGCGAGGCCACGGGCGACGGGTCCGGCGGCGAGAAGCCGGACGGTGCGCACGGCGACGACCAGCAGGCCGGGAAGCAGGCCGGCCGGCAGCAGGCCGGACAGCAGAAGGCCGCCGCGCCGGCGGCCGGCGCCACGCCACAGGGCGGCGCGTCCGGGGCGAACCTCGCGGAGACGGGCGGCAACTCGATGACGCCGTACATCGCGGGCGGAGCCGTGGCGTTGCTCGCGGCAGGCGGGGGAGCGGTGGTGCTGGCGCGGCGCGCCCGCCGCTGACGACCGGCCACCGCGGCGTTCGAGGGACGGGGTGCGGGGCCCGGGGACGGATCTGATCCGTCCCGCTCACCCCCGCACCCCGCCCCCACAGGCCCTCAGCGCCGCGTCGCTGTCAGCGCCCCCTCCAGCGCCCCGAGGAACCGGTCCACCGTCCCCCGGTCCCGCACCGCCAGGCGCAGCCACTCCGTGTCCAGGCCGGGGAACGTGTCCCCCCGGCGCACGGCGAAGCCCAGGCCGCGCAACCGGTCCCGGACGGCTGCCGCGTCCGGCAGCCGGACCAGGACGAACGGTCCCTGTGCCGGTTCGGCCACCACGAGCCCGTGGGGGCCGAACCGACGCAGCCCGGCGACCAGGTGCGCACGGTCCGCCGCGATCCGGCGGGCCGCCTCCTCCGCCTCCGCCAGCGCCCGCGGCGCCATGCACGCCTCGGCGGCGGCGAGGGCGGGCGTGGACACCGGCCACAACGGCTGGGCCCGTTCGAGCGCGGCGATCGTGCCGGGCGCCGCGAGGACGTAGCCGATGCGCAGCCCGGCCAGCCCCCACGTCTTGGTCAGACTGCGCAGCACGACCAGCCCGGGCACGTCCGTCACGCCGGCCAGCGCCTCGCGCTCGCCCGGGACCGCGTCCATGAACGCCTCGTCGACCACCAGCGTCCGACCGGGCCGGGCGAGTCGGGCGATCGCCGCCGCCGGGTGCAGCACCGACGTGGGGTTCGTGGGGTTGCCGATGACCACCAGGTCCGCGTCCTCGGGCACGGCCGCCGGGTCCAGCCGGAAGCCGTCCGCCGCGCGCAGCAGCACCCGGCCGACCGTGTGCCCGGCGTCCCGCAGCGCCGCCTCCGGCTCCGTGAACTGCGGGTGCACCACCACGGGCCGACGCACCCGCAGCCCGCGGGCCAGCAGCACGAACGCCTCCGCGGCGCCCGCGGTCAGCAGCACCCGTTCCTCGGGCAGCCCGTGCCGCGCCGCCACCGCGGCCCGCGCGGCCCGCCCGTCGGGGTAGGCGGCGAGCGCGGTGAGGGAGTCCGCTATCCGCTCCCGCAGCCACTGCGGGGGCGTGCCCGCGCGCACGTTCACCGCGAGGTCGGTGAGGACGGCCCCGCCGTCCCGGACCTCGGCGTCACCGTGGTGCCGCAGGTCGTGCGTGTCGAGCTCAGTGCGCATGCGAGGGGGAGTGCCCGTCGTGGTGGTGCCCATGGTGCCCGTGCTCGCCGTGGTGACCGTGGTGGTGGCCGTGGTCGCCGTCGTCGTCCGGGTGGAAGTGCGGCTGCTGCGGCAGCCCGACCTTGTCCTCGAAGCCCGGCAGCGCGATCCGGTACACGCACGAGTCGCAGTTCATGCGCAGATCGCCCCGCACCGCCTCCCGGTAGCGCTCCATCACCAGGTCGAGCAGTTCCGGCTCCGGACCGATGACGTCCGCCGACCGCACCTCGACCTCCGGGTGCGCGGCCGCCCAGTCCTCCGTCTGCTGCCGCACCCGGTCCGGCAGGATGCCGGTGAACAGGAAGTACGGCAGGACGACGATCCGCCGCGCGCCCAGTTTCGCGCACCGCTCCAGACCGCCCGGCACGTCCGGCGCGGCCAGCGACACGAACGCCGTCTCCACGCCCGCGTACCCGCGGCCCTCCCACAGCAGCCGCGCCGCCTTGTGCACCTCGGCGTTGGCGTCCGGGTCGGTGGACCCGCGGCCGACCAGCAGCACGGTCACCTCGGACCGGTCGGCCACGGCGCCGGAGGCGGAGCCGTCCGCGAGTGCCTCGTCCAGCCGCCGCTCCAGCACGTTCAACAGGGCGGGGTGCGGGCCGAGGGGACGCCCGTAGGTGTACGAGATCCCGGGGTGGCGCTCCTTCTCACGGGACAGCGCCGCCGGGATGTCGCCCTTGGCGTGCCCGGCGGACACCAGCATCAGCGGCACGGCGGCGAACCGGCGCACGCCCTGCTCGACCAGCTCGGCCACGGCCTCGCCCAGCGGCGGCGGGGACAGCTCGATGAACCCGCCCGCGACGGGCAGGTCGGGGTGGAGGCGCCCCAGCTCCCGGACGAAGGAGCGGAACGCCTCGGCGCCCGCGTCGTCCCGGGTGCCGTGACCGGCGATGAGCAGGGCGGGGGGCGGGGTGGTCACGGTTTCTCCTCCAGGACGGACTGCGGTAGGGACTTCGCTGCGCACTTCGGTAGGGATCGCGCAGGGCTCACTTCGGCTCCTCCTGCCAGCGGTAGCCGCGCGGCGTGACCATGCGGCCCGCGATCGCACGGGTCGCGGTGTTGCCGACGGTCACCACGGTCATCATGTCGACGGTCGCCGGGTCCAGGGCGGCCAGCGTGGTCAGCCGGCTGGACTCGTCCGCGCGGGACGCGTTGCGCACGACACCCACCGGTGTCGCCGGCTCCCGGTGCTCCGCGAGGATCGCCAGCGCCTCGGGCAGCTGCCAGTCACGGCCCCGGCTGCGCGGGTTGTAGAAGGTGACGACGATGTCGGCCTCGGCCGCCGCCCGCACCCGTCGCTCGATGACCTCCCACGGCGTGTGCAGGTCGGAGAGGCTGATCGACACGTGGTCGTGGCCGAGGGGCGCGCCGAGGATCGCCCCGGCCGCGAGCGCCGCCGTGACGCCGGGCACCCCGATCACGTCGATGTCGTCGGAGGCCTCGGCCAGCGCGGGCGACGCCATCGCGTACACGCCCGCGTCGCCGCTGCCGATCAGGGCCACCGCGTGCCCCTTCCGCGCCTCCGCGACCGCCGTGCGCGCCCGCTCCTCCTCCGCGCCGAGACCGGACTCCAGGACGCGGGTGCCCGGGCGGAGCAGGTCGCGGATCTGGTCGACGTACTGGTCCAGGCCGACGAGCACCGACGCGCGCCGCAGCTCCGCCTCCGCGCGCGGGGTGAGCAGGTCGCGGGCGCCGGGACCGAGCCCGACGACGGCGAGGCGGCCGCGCCCCGGGCGCCGTACGACCGCGCAGGTCGCCATGGCGGGCCGGCCGTCCGGGCGCTCCGACTTCCGCTTGGGGACGAGGAGTTCACCACCGCGCGCCAGGGCCGCGGCCTCCGCCACGGACGGCGTGCCGACGGCCGAGAGGGGCGCGTCGGACGGGTTGGGCACGCTCACGCGCGCGAGCTCCTCCGCGCCGTACGTGACCAGGGGAACGCCGAGCCGCTCGGCCGCCGTCACGATGCCGGGCTCGTCCGCCTTCGCGTCCACGGTCGCGAGCTCGGCGACACTGCGCACGGACAGGCCCGCGTCCCGCAGTGCCGTCCCGACCAGTCCGAGGACCTCCTCCGCCGGGGCACCCTTCGAGGCGCCCACGCCCACGACGAGGGTCGGCGGGCGCAGCAGCACCTCGCGCCCGGCGGGGACGGGCTCGACGAGACGGTCCGTCAGCCGGATCGTGTACGCACCACTGTCCGCCACCGGCAGCGGCGGCAGCGGCCAGCGCACCTCCGCCTCCAGCGCGACCGGCGCACCGTCGAGGAGGGCCCGGGTCACGCCGGCGACATCGCCCTCCACCGGAAGGCCGAGGGTGTCCAGACCCGGCAGGCCCACGGCGTCCGTCGCCGTCGTCACCACCGGTTCCGCGCCCAGCACCCCGGCCACCTCGCGGGCGAGCGCGTTGGCGCCACCGCCGTGCCCGCCGACGAGGGACACGGCGAACCGGCCCGCCTCGTCCACGCACACCACGCCCGGGTCGGTGGTCTTGTCGTCCAGCAGCGGCGCGACCAGCCGGACCACCGCGCCGGTCGCGAGGAAGCAGACCAGCCGCTCGCACTCCCCGAACGCCCGCCGTACGGCGTCCGCCACGGGTCCGTCGTACACGCGTGTACGGTCCGGCCACGCCGCGGCCAGCCGGTCACGGGCCGCCGCGCCCGCCGCGGTGGCGGAAATCAGGCCGATCACTGGGCAACTCCTTCTGCTTCGACGTCTGTTCTGACATCTGATTCAGCGTCTGCTTCGACGTCTGTTTCGACGTTCATGGCTGCCGGGGGCCGCACGCCCCACAGCAGAAAGACGGGATTGGCCGCCGCGAGCCGGGTCACGTCCCCGGGCAGCGGCGCGAGCCGGGACGACTGGAGCAGCACGCCGTCGCAGCCGAACCCGGCCGAGACCAGCGCCTCCCGCGCCGCGGGCACCCGGTCCAGGGCGGCCACGGCGACCACCACGGCCCGCCGGGCGCGCCGGGCGCACGCGGTGACGATGGCGGGCAGCTCGCGCCCCCCGCCGCCGACGAACACCGCGTCCGGGTCGTCCAGATCGGACAGCACGGTCGGCGCCGCCCCGTGCACCACGTGGACGTCGACCCCGTGTGCGGCGGCGTTGGCGCGGACGCGCTCCACCCCGTCCCGGGTCTTCTCCACCGCGGTGACGGCGGCACCGAAGCGCGCGCACTCCACGGCCACGGACCCGGAGCCCGCGCCCACGTCCCACACCAGGTCGCCCGGGCGCGGCCCCAGCCGGGCCAGCGCCAGCGCCCGCACCTCGAACTTGGTGATCATCGAGTCGCGGTGCGCGAACGCGTCCTCGGCGAGCGCCCATCCGGCGGGCCCGGGCGGCGCTCCGGCCACGGTCCGTGCCCCGCCGGGCTCCGCGAGGCGCTCCTCGTCCAGGCACAGCACGACGTTCACCGCGTCGCCCCAGTCGCGGGCCGCGGCCTCGGCCGGCGTCACCCGTTCCAGCCGCTCACGCGCGGGATCGCCCAGCGCGGACGCCACCACCAGCACCCGGCGGCTCGCCCGCAGCCCCGCCCCCAGCTCGGCCGGACCGGCGCCCGGTCCGGTGAGCACGGCGACCTTCGGGCGGGCCCGGCACACGTTCAGCGCGGTGCGCACCTCGCGCCCGTGCGCGCTGACCACCACGGCGTCGTCCCAGGTCAGCCCCAGGCGCGCGAACGCGGTGGCGACGGACGACACCCCGGGCCGTACGTCGAGCCGCCGCGGCCCGAACCGTTCGGCGAGCGCGCGGACGATCCCGAAGAAACCGGGGTCGCCGGAGGCGAGGACGACGACCGGCGTCTCCCGTCCGTCCTCGCGCGGCTTCGCGAGGTGCTCCTCGACCGCGTCCAGCGCGGGCGCCAGCGGGCCGAGGACGATCCGCTCCACGGTGCCGGGGAGCCCGGCCGCCTCCAGGTGCCGCCGGCCGCCCACGACGAGCGCCGCCCCCGCCAGCGCGGCCCGGGCGTCCGGGGCGAGGGGCGCCCCCGTGCCCGTACCGATGACGGTGATCACGCCTGGGTGCTCCGTTCGCGTTCCCGGCCGCGCTCCCGCGCCCGCTCCTCGCGCAGGGCCCTGCGGGCCTCCGGGTCGGCCTTGCGGTAGCCGTGGAAGTGCCCCGGGTGGTACAGGTGCGAACGGGTGCCGTGGGCGGCGAGGGCCGGGCCGACCAGGAACAGCGTGTGCTTCCACAGCTTGTGCTCCTTGACGGTCTCCTCCAGGGTCTCGATCGTGCACCGCACGACCAACTCCTCCGGCCACGTCGCCTGGTACGCCACGACGACGGGCGTGCTCGTGGGGTAGCCGCCCTCCAGCAGCTCCCGCACGAGCTGACCGCTGCGCGCGGCCGACAGGAACACCGCCATCGTCGTGCCGTGCTTCGCGAACTCCCGCACCTCCTCGCCCGGTGGCATCGGCGTCTTCCCGCCGCCGAGCCGGGTGAGCACCACGGACTGCGCGACCTCGGGGATCGTCAGCTCGCGCTGGGCGAGCGCCGCGACGGCGGAGAAGGAGGAGACCCCCGGGACGACCTCCGTCGCGATGCCGATCTCCGCGCACCGGTCCAGCTGCTCCTGGGTACCGCCCCACAGGGCGGGGTCGCCGGAGTGGATGCGGGCGACCTGCAGGCCCTCCTGGTGGGCGCGCTCGTAGACGGCGACGACGTCCTCCAGGGACATGGCCGCCGAGTCCAGGATCTCGGCGCCCTCGCGCGCGTGGTCGAGGACCTCCGCCTGCACCAGGCTGGCCGCCCAGATCAGCACGTCCGCCGCCGCGATGGCGCGGGCGGCACGGATCGTCAGCAGGTCGGCGGCGCCGGGGCCGGCACCGACGAAGGTCACCTTGCCGGTGGGGGCATCGGCCATGGGGAATCGGTCCTCTCGTACGGAACGTGGGTGAAGCGGGTGGTGCGGACGGGAGTTCAGGGGGCGGTGGCCGTCACAGCTTCCCGCCGCGGCCGCCGTCGCGCCGCGCGGGTGCGATCAGCGTGGACAGGTACGGCAGCGGGGCGTCGTCCAGGTCGGCGGCCGGCCGGATCGACTCCTCCGGGAGCCCCAGCGCCGACCCCCACACCGCGTCCTCGATCCGGCCGGTCTCCCGCAGCGCGGCGGCCACCTCGTGCGCCTGCCGCCCGAACTTGTACGCCACGACCGTGCCCGGCCCGTGCAGCGCGTCCTTCAGCACGGCCGACCCCGCGGTGACCGGCACCAGCGTCAGCGGCTCGGTGCCCTCCGTCAGCACGGCGCCCGACCGCGCGGCCAGGTCCTGCATGGCGGTGATGCCCGGCACGGTCTCGACGACCGTCCCCGGCACCAGCTCCCCGATGGTGTGGGCGAGGTAGGTGAACGTGGAGTACACGTTGGGGTCGCCGATCGTCGCGAAGGCCACGGAACCGTGGCGGCGCAGCAGCTCGGCCACCCGCTCCCCGGCCGCGTCCCAGGCCGCCTCGCGACGCGCCCGGTCGGACCGCTCGTTCAGCGCGAACACGACCCGGACGACCTTCTCCTGGGGCACGTAGTGGAGCACGGTAGCCTCCGCGCGCCCCCGCTCTCCGCCGTCGGTTCCGTCCGACGCAGCCATCACGGGGACGACGACCACCTCGGCGGCCCGCAGCGCGTTGACCCCCTTGACGGTCACCAGCTCCGGGTCACCGGGGCCGACCCCGACGCCGACAAGCCTGTTGATCTCGTTGTTCTCGCCGTTCATGACGTCCGGCACCTCTCCACGAACCGACGGGCGACACCGGGCTCGGACGCCCAGTGCGTGTGCAGGTAACTGGCGTGCACGCCCTGCTGGACAAATCCTTCGACCCGCCGCCGGGGAGCGCGCACGCCCCAGGCGGGCGCCGGTCCCGCGCCGGGCTCGACGACGGTCCGGTGGAACTCATGTCCCCGCATCCGCGTACCGGCGGGCGCGAGGACGCTGTCGCCGACGGCCACGGCGTCCCGGTACCCGAGCGTGAGCCGCGCGTCCATGCGCGCGGTCGCGTCGAGCACCCCGCACATGGGCAGCCCGTCCAGCTCCCGGCAGAGGTACAGCAGCCCGGCGCACTCGGCGGCGACGGGCGCGCCGCTCTCCGCGAGGACCGCGACGGCCTTGCGCAGCGGCTCGTTGGCGGACAGCTCCGCGGCGTACACCTCGGGGAACCCGCCACCGATGACCAGTCCGCCCGTCCCCTCGGGCAGGTCCTCGTCCCGCAGCGGGTCGAAGGTGAGGACCTCCGCCCCGGCGGCGGTGAGCAGCTCGGCGTGTTCGGCGTACGAGAACGTGAAGGCGGGCCCGCCGGCGACGGCGACGACCGGACGCTCCGTACACGTGGACAGGGGCGGCTCCCACGGCGCGTCCGGCAGCGCGCCGGCGCCCCGCGCCAGCGCGAGCAGCGCGTCCAGGTCGCATCCGGCCCGCACCTGCGCGGCCATGGCGGCCACGGCGTCGACCGCCTCGGCCCGCCGCTCGGCGACCGGAACCAGTCCCAGGTGCCGGGACGGTGTGTCCACCTGCGGCGCCCGCCGCAGCACGCCCAGTACGGGCACCCCGGAGGCGTCCAGCGCCTCCCGCAGCAGCTCCTCGTGCCGGTCGGAGGCCACCTTGTTGAGGATGACGCCCCCGATCCGCACTCCCGGGTCCCAGGACGCGAACCCGTGCACCAGCGCCGCCACCGACCGCGACTGCGACGACGCGTCCACGACGAGCACCACGGGTGCCCGCAGCACCTTCGCCACCTGCGCGGTGGACGCGAGTTCGCCCTCGCCGCCGGCCCCGTCGTACAGCCCCATGACCCCTTCGACCACGGCGATGTCGCAGCCGCGCGCCCCGTGCAGGAACAGCGGAGCGACCAGCTCCGGTCCGCACAGGTACGCGTCGAGGTTCCGCCCGGCCCGCCCGGTGGCGAGCGCGTGGTACCCGGGGTCGATGTAGTCAGGGCCGACCTTGTGCGGGGACACGGCGAGCCCCCGCCCGGCGAGGGCGGCCATCAGCCCCGTGGCCACGGTGGTCTTGCCGCTGCCCGAGGAGGGCGCGGCGACGACCAGCCGGGGCACGGCGGAGACGGGGGAACTCATGAGGACATCACCACTCGATGCCCCTCTGGCCCTTCTGCCCCGCGTCCATCGGGTGCTTGACCTTCGACATGTCGGTGACGAGGTCGGCGAGGTCGACGAGCTTCTCCGGCGCGTTCCGCCCGGTGATCACCACGTGCTGGGTCCCGGGACGGTCGCGCAGCACCTCGACGACCTCGTCCGTGTCGACCCAGCCCCAGTGCATCGGGTACGCGAACTCGTCGAGCACGTACAGCTTGTACGTCTCGTCCGCCAGGTCCCGCTTGACCTGCTCCCAGCCCTCGCGGGCCTTCTCCTCGTTGTCCATCTGCGCGTCGCGCTGGACCCAGGACCAGCCCTCGCCCATCTTGTGCCAGTCGACGGTGCCGCCCTCGCCGGAGGCGCCGAGCACCCGCAGCGCGTTCTCCTCGCCGACCTTCCACTTCGCCGACTTGACGAACTGGAACACCCCGATGGGCCACCCCTGGTTCCAGGCGCGCAGCGCCAGCCCGAAGGCGGCGGTCGACTTGCCCTTGCCGATGCCCGTGTGCACGACGACGAGCGGACGGTTGCGGCGCTGACGGGTCGTCAGTCCGTCGTCCGGTACGACGCTCGGCTGTCCCTGCGGCACTACGCGGCCCTCCTGTTGCTGCCCTGACTGCCCTGCACGTCCCTGACCAGCCCGGCGATCGAGTCCGCCCGCAGCTCGTCCAGCGTCACCGCCGTACCGCCCAGCTCACCCGCGAGCTGCCCGGCGAGCCCGAGCCGCACCGGCCCCGCCTCGCAGTCCACGACCACGGACGCGACACCGTCGGCGGCGAACAGCCGCGCGGCGCGCCCGGCGAGGGCGACCGGCTCCGGCCCGCCGGTGGCCCGCCCGTCCGTCACGACCACGACCAGCGGCCGTCGCGCCGCGTCGCGCAGCCGTTCGACCCGCAGTACGTCGTGCGCCTTCAGCAGTCCGGCCGCGAGGGGCGTCCGACCGCCGGTCGGCAGCGACTCCAGCCGGGCCGCCGCCGCGTCGACGGACGAGGTCGGCGGCAGCGCCACATCGGCGGCCGACCCCCGGAACGTCACCAGACCCACCTTGTCCCGCCGCTGGTAGGCGTCGAGCAGCAGCGACAGCACGGCGCCCTTCACGGCGCTCATGCGCTGCCGGGCGGCCATCGAGCCGGAGGCGTCCACGACGAACAGCACGAGGTTGCCCTCGCGCCCCTCACGCGTGGCCTGCCGCAGATCGTCCCTGCGGACGACGAGCCCGGGGCCCGACCGGCCGCGCGCCCGCTGGTGCGGCGCCGCGGCCTGCACGGTCGCGGCCAGGTGCAGCTTCGTGAGGGTGCCCCGGGGACGCCGGGCGCCGGTGGTCCGTCCGTGCTCGGTCCGCGCGCGGGACCGGCGGCCGGCCGCGCCCTCGCCGAGACCGGGCACGCTCAGCACCTTCGTACGGAAGGGCTCGGCGGCCCGTACGGCGGACTGCTCGCCCGCGCCGGCCCCGGACGGCCGGTGCTCGCCGCCCTCACCGGCCTCGGGCCGGGCGGGGGCGTCGCCTGCCTGCGGACCGTCTTCCCGGGGGCCGCCGTCCTGGGGCGGCTGCCCGCCGCCACCAGGCCCGTTCGGGTCCGGATCGTCGTCGCCGTCGTTCTCGTCCTGCCCGCCGAACTGCTCCAGCGTCTCGTCGAGCTTGTCCTCGTCGAGGCCGGGCGCGTCGAAGGGGTTCCGGCGGCGGCGGTGCGGCAGCGCGAGCAGCGCGGCCTGCCGCACGTCCTCGGCGAGGACGTCCGTCCGGCCCGCCCACGCGGCCAGCGCCGTCGCCGTCCGCGCCATCACGATGTCCGCGCGCATGCCGTCGACCTCGAACGCCGCGCAGGTCGCCGCGATCTGCCGCAGCGCCCCGTCGCCCAGCCGCACCGACGGCAGCAGCTCCCGCGCCGCCACGATCCGCGCCCGTACGGCGACCTCCTCGTCGGCCCACCGCGCGGCGAAGGCGTCCGGGGCGTCGTCGTACGCGAGCCGCCGCCGTACGACCTCGACGCGCTGGTCGGGCTCGCGCGACGCGGCGACCTCCACGGTCAGCCCGAACCGGTCGAGGAGCTGCGGCCGCAGCTCGCCCTCCTCGGGGTTCATGGTGCCGACGAGCAGGAAGCGCGCGGCGTGGCGTACGGAGACGCCTTCGCGCTCGACGTACGAGGCGCCCATGGCGGCGGCGTCGAGCAGCAGGTCGACCAGGTGGTCGTGGAGGAGGTTGACCTCGTCGACGTAAAGGATGCCGCGGTGCGCGTCGGCCAGCAGGCCGGGCTCGAACGCCTTCACGCCCTCCGCGAGCGCCCGCTCGATGTCGAGCGCGCCGACGAGCCGGTCCTCGGAGGCGCCGACGGGGAGTTCGACCATCCGGGACGGCCGCGAGGTGCCGTTGCCGACCTCGTGCGGGCCGTCCGGGCACTCCGGGTCGGGGGAGGCCGGGTCGCAGGAGAAACGGCAGCCGGGGACGACGTCCACCTGCGGGAGCAGGGCGGAGAGGGCGCGTACGGCCGTGGACTTGGCGGTGCCTTTCTCTCCTCGGACCAGCACACCGCCGACCGCGGGCGAGACCGCGTTCAGCAGCAGCGCGAGCCGCAGGTCGTCCTGTCCGACGACGGCCGTGAACGGGAATGGGGTACTCACTGGTCGTCGCCCTCCAGGTCGCCTTCGAGTTCGAGGTAGGTGGCGCGCAGCCGCTCCAGCGTGTCCGCGTCGGGCTCCGCCCACAGTCCGCGGTCCGCCGCCTCGAGGAGTCGCTCCGTGATGCCGCGCAGCGCCCACGGGTTGGACTTCTTCATGAAGTCCCGGTTCTCCGCGTCGAAGACGTACTCCGCGCTGAGCTTCTCGTACATCCAGTCGTCGACCACGCCCGCCGTAGCGTCGTACCCGAAGAGGTAGTCCACGGTCGCCGCCATCTCGAAGGCGCCCTTGTAGCCGTGGCGCCGCATGGCCGCCATCCAGCGCGGGTTGACCACACGCGCGCGGAACACGCGGTGCGTCTCCTCGCCCAGCGTGCGGGTCCTCACCTGGTCCGGTGTGGCCGAGTCACCCACGTACGCCTCGGGGCTCTCGCCCGTCAGGTGGCGCACCATGGCCACCATGCCGCCGTGGTACTGGAAGTAGTCGTCCGCGTCGACGAGGTCGTGCTCGCGGGTGTCGACGTTCTTCGCGGCGACGGCGATCCGCTTGAACGCGGTCTCCATGTCCCCGCGCGCCGCCCGCCCGTCGAGCCCGCGCCCGTACGCGTAACCGCCCCACACCGCGTACACCTCGGCGAGGTCGGCGTCGCTCCGCCAGTTCCGCGCGTCGATCAGCGGCAGCAGCCCCGCCCCGTACGCGCCCGGCTTCGAGCCGAAGACACGGGCCGTGGCCCGGCGCCGGTCACCGTGCTCGGCGGTGTCCTCGTCGGCGTGGGCCCGCACGTAGTTCTGCTCGGCGGACTCCTCCAGCTCCGCGACCGCCCGCACCGCGTCGTCGATCAGCCCGACCACGTGCGGGAACGCGTCCCGGAAGAACCCGGAGATACGGACCGTGACGTCGATGCGCGGCCGGCCCAGCTCCTCCGGCGGCACGATCTCGAAGCCGGTCACGCGGCGCGAGGCGTCGTCCCAGACGGGGCGGCACCCCAGCAGCGCCAGGATCTCGGCGATGTCGTCGCCCTGGGTACGCATCGCGGACGTGCCCCAGACCGTGAGGCCCACGGACTTCGGGTACTCACCGGTGTCCTGCAGGTACCGCTGCACCAGCGAGTCCGCGAGCGACTGCCCGACCTCCCAGCTCAGCCGGGACGGGATGGCCTTGGGGTCGACGGAGTAGAAGTTGCGACCGGTCGGGAGGACGTTGACCAGGCCGCGCGTCGGGGAGCCGGAGGGACCCGCCGGGACGTACCCGCCGTCCAGCGCGCGCAGGATGTGCCCGATCTCGTCCGTCGTACGGGCGAGCCGCGGCACGACCTCGTCGCACGCGAACCGCAGTACCGCCACCGCGTCCGGCAGCTCCGTACCGCCGAGCACCTCACGCACCAGCGCGGGCACCGCGGCGGCGTCCCACCCGCGCTCCTCCATGCCCTCCGCGACCCGCCGGCACAGCTGTTCCAGCAGGTCGATCGCGTCGGCGGCCGTCCGGGAGGGGCCCTCGACCAGGTCGGACAGCTCGACCGGCACCTTCACCGGCGCGCCCGGCTCGGCGAGCAGTTCCTTCTCCACCAGCCCGAAGTGCTCGGCGAGGGAAGCCCTGAGCCCCGGCAGCGCGTTCGCCTGCCCGCCCCACACCTGCGAGGCGCGCAGCACGGCCAGGACCAGGTTGACGCGCGGTTCGCCGACCGGGCCGCCGCCCAGGACGTGCAGGCCGTCGCGGATCTGCACGTCCTTGATCTCGCACAGGTAGCCGTCGATGTGCATGACGAACTCGTCGAAGGCGTCGTCGTCCGGCTGGTCGTCGACGTGCAGGTCGTGGTGGAGTTCCGCCGCCTTGACCAGCGTCCAGATCTGGGCGCGGACCGCCGGGGCCTTCGTCGGGTCCAGGTCGGAGACGAGCGCGTACTCGTCGAGGAGCTGCTCCAGCTTGGCCAGGTCGCCGTAGGTGTCGGCGCGGGCCATCGGCGGAACCAGGTGGTCGACGACCGTGGCGTGGCCGCGGCGCTTGGCCTGGGTGCCCTCGCCGGGGTCGTTGACGATGAACGGGTAGATCAGGGGCAGGTCGCCGAGGACCGCGTCCGGCGCGCACCCGCCCGACAGCCCCAGCCCCTTGCCCGGCAGCCATTCCATCGTGCCGTGCTTGCCCATGTGGACGATCGCGTCGGCGCCGAAGCTGTTGTCCAGCCAGCGGTAGGCCGCCATGTAGTGGTGCGACGGCGGCATGTCCGGGTCGTGGTAGATCGCGATCGGGTTCTCGCCGAAGCCGCGCGGCGGCTGGATCATGACGACGACGTTCCCGAACTGGAGCGACGCGAGCACGATGTCGTCGCCGTCCACGAAGAGGCTGCCCGGCGGCTCGCCCCACGCCTCCAGCATCGCGTCCTTCAGCTCCGGGTCGAGCTCGTCGAACCAGGCCTGATAGTCGGCGAGCGGCACGCGCGCGGGAGCCGCGGCGAGCTGGTCCTCGGTGAGCCATTCGACGTCGTGGCCACCCGCCTCGATGAGGCGGTGGATCAGCTCGTCGCCGTTGTCCGGGTAGCCCTCGACGACGTACCCGGCGTCGCGGAGCGAGTCGAGCACCCGTACCGCCGAGGCGGGGGTGTCGAGGCCGACCGCGTTGCCGACGCGCGAGTGCTTGGTCGGGTACGCGGTGAAGACGAGCGCGATCTTCTTGTCCGCGTTCGCCTTGTGCTTCAGCGCGGCGTGCCGGACGGCGATCCCGGCGACCCGCGCGGACCGCTCGGGGTCGGCGACGTACACCGGGACGTCGTCCGGGCCCTGCTCCTTGAAGGAGAACGGGACGGTGATCAGCCGGCCGTCGAACTCGGGGATGGCCACCTGCATGGCCGCGTCCATGGGGGAGAGGGCCGCGTCCGACGCGTCCCACGCCTCGCGCGAGGAGGTGAGGCAGAGCCCCTGGAGCACCGGGACGTTCAGGTCGGCGAGCGCCCCGATGTCCCAGGCCTCCTCGTCACCGCCCGCCGACGCCTGCGAGGCGTGCGTGCCGCCGGCCGCGAGCACGGTGGCGACCAGGGCGTCGGCCTGCCCGAGGATCTCGTACAGCCCCTCGTCCGCGCCGCGCAGCGAACCGCAGTACACGGGGAGCGCGTTGGCGCCCTGGGCCTCGATCGCGTCGCACAGGGTGTCGACGAAGGCGGTGTTGCCGCTCAGTTCGTGGGCCCGGTAGAAGAGCACGCCGACGGTGGGACGGCCGTCCAGGAGAGCCCGGTCGCCGTGGACGCCGTGCTCCGGCATCTTCCGCGGCTCCTCGAAGCCCTCGCCCGTCAGCAGCACGGTGTCGGAGAGGAAGCGTGCCAGCTCGGTGAGGTTCTCCGGGCCGCCCTCGACGAGGTAGCGCAGGGCTTCCGCGACCACGCCCGCCGGGACCGACGACTCGGCCATCAGTTCGGCGTCGGGCACGGACTCGCCGCCGAGCAGCACGGTCGGGACGCCGGACGCCTTCAGCGCCGCGAGCCCGTCCTCCCAGGCGCGCTTGCCGCCGAGGAGGCGTACGACGGCGACGTCCGCGCCGTCCAGGAGCCCCGGAAGCTCCTCGGTGACGTCCACGCGGGTCGGGTTGCCGATCCGGTAGGCGGCGCCGGAGGCACGGGCCGCCAGCAGGTCCGTGTCGGCGGTCGACAACAACAGCACAGTGCTCATGCGGGCGCTCCCGGTGCGATGAAGGGCAGTCCTGTGGGCGCGCCGGACTCGATGAGCCGCCACAGCGCGTCCGTGTCCGCGTGGTGTTCGATGAGGTCGCCGAGCCGGTCGAGCTGCTGCTCGCGCAGCGCGGCGAAGGAGGTGTCGGGGGCCGGGACGAAGCGGCGGCCCGCGGCGGCCGCCACCTCGCGCAGGAAGGCCCGCCGGAAGCCGTCGGACTCCAGCGCCCCGTGCCAGTGGGTACCCCAGGTCCGGCCGATCCGGCAACCGTCCAGGAAGGTCTCTCCCCCTTGGACATCGGCGACGCCGTGGTGGATCTCGTACCCCTCGACCCGTTCGCCGAGGGCCTCGCCCACCGGCCGGGTGAGGGTCTTCTCGCGGGCGAACCGCACCCGGACGGGCAGCAGGCCCAGCCCCTCCACGTGCCCGGCGCGGGACTCGACCTCGTCCTCGATGTGCTCGCCGAGGAGCTGGAAGCCGCCGCAGATGCCGAGCACGGGGCGCCCTTCGGCGGCCCGGCGCGCGAGGGCGTCCGCGAGCCCGCGCTCGCGCAGCCACTCCAGGGCGCGGACGGTCCCGCGCGTGCCCGGGACCACGACCAGATCCGCGTCGGCGAGCTCCTCCGGCCGGTCCACGAACCGCACCACGACTCCCGGTTCGGCGGCCAGCGCGTCCACGTCCGTGAAGTTGGACATGAGCGGGACGGCGCACACGGCGACGCGCAGCACGTCCTCGCCCACGGGGGCGGTGACGGCCGACTCGCGCACGGCGCCGCGCAGCGACACCGCCATCCCGTCCTCCTCGTCGATGCCGAGGCCGTGCTGGAAGGGCAGGACGCCGTACGTGTGCCTCCCGGTGAGCCCGTGCAGCATGTCCAGCCCCGGTTCCAGCAGCGAGACGTCGCCCCGGAACTTGTTGACGAGGAACCCGGCGACCAGGTCCTGGTCCTCGCGCGAGAGCAGGGCCACCGTCCCGAAGAAGGAGGCGAAGACGCCGCCGCGGTCGATGTCGCCGACGACGAGGACGGGCAGGCGCGCGTTCCGCGCGATGCCCATGTTGACGATGTCGGTCCGCCGCAGATTGATCTCCGCGGGCGAACCGGCCCCCTCACAGATCACCGCGTCATACGTGCCCCGCAGCTCGGCGAGACAGTCCAGCACGGTGCCGAGGAGTGCCTGCTGCCGTCCGCCGTGATAGCCGCGGGCGCTCATCTCGCCCACGGGCTTCCCCAGCAGCACGACCTGGCTGCTCCGCTCGCCGCCGGGCTTGAGCAGCACGGGGTTCATCAGCGCGGTCGGCTCCACGCGGCACGCCTGCGCCTGCATGGCCTGCGCCCGCCCGATCTCGGCGCCCTCGCGCGTGACGAACGAGTTGAGGGACATGTTCTGCGCCTTGAACGGCGCGACCTTCACGCCCTGCCGGACCAGCCACCGGCAGATACCGGCCGTGACGACGCTCTTGCCGGCGTCGGAGGTGGTCCCGGCGACGAGCAGTCCACCACCGCTCATGACGTACGCCCCTTCGGTGAGCCCTTCGGTGAGCCCTTCGTGAGAGTCCCGGCCGCGCGGGCGGCGAACCGGGCGCCCGCGCACACGCCGAGCGCGAGCCAGCCCACCCGTCGCGACAGCCGGACGGCCCGCTCGATGTCCCGCACCTCCACGGCGCGCCCCTCCCCGTTCAGCACGGGCCGGTGCTCCACCCGCCCGCCGTACGAGAGGGTGCCGCCCAGCCGTACGCCGAGCGCGCCCGCGAAGGAGGCCTCGACCGGCCCGGCGTTGGGGCTCGGGTGCTTGCCCGCGTCCGCGCGCCAGGCGCGCACGGCGGTGCGCGGAGCGCCGCCGGAGACCACGGCGAGCGCGGCGGTCAGCCGCGCCCCCGGCCACCCGGCGAGGTCGTCGAGGCGTGCGGAGGCCCACCCGTACCGCAGGTACCGGGGCGACCGGTGCCCCACCATGGCGTCGAGCGTGTTGACGGCCCGGAAGCCCACGAGCCCCGGCACCCCGCCCACGGCGCCCCACACGAGGGCCCCGACGACGGCGTCGGAGGTGTTCTCGGCGACGGACTCGACGACGGCCCGGGCGATCCCGTCGGCGTCCAGGGCCTGCGGATCGCGCCCGCACAGGTGCGGCAGCCGCGCGCGGGCGGCCTCGACGTCACCGTCCTCCAGCGCCTTCCCGACGGCCCGGGCCTCCCGCGCGAGCGAGGTTCCGCCCACGACGGCCCAGGTGGCGGCGGCGGTCAGCGCGACGGAGGCGACGGGAGAGGTACGGACGGCCCGGGTGGCGACGGCGGCCAGGGTCGCGGCGCCGCCGGCGCACACGGCGGTGTGCAGCGCGCCCCGTCCCCGGTGGTCCCGCCACAGCGCTCGTTCCACGGCACCCGCGGCCCGCCCGAACACGGCGACCGGATGCCCGCGGCGGGGATCGCCGAGGAGCAGGTCACCGAGGAGGCCGGCGGCGGCGCCGTACGCGAAGACGCGTTCGGCCCGCATCGGCTCAGCCGACCGTGGGGACGGGCGGAACGTCGCTGGGGGAGCTCGATCGGCGGCAGCCGTGCATGGCGGTATGTCCTCACTCAGGGTGTCCACGCCCTGGTTCGACGAAAACGACGGTGAGAGTTCCTGGCTCCCGGGGGCGCACCCCGGTGACAGTGGCGGGACCGCGCCGGATTCTCACCGGCTTCCTCTCCTGCCGTCGTACTTGGCTCCGGCAGTCCACCACGGGCCTCGAATTCCAGTCAACTTGCTGTTGACCTGCGACGGGGCAGTGTGCGAAGGCACACATCTCCCGCCACAGCGGACACGGCACGAGGGCGCCCCGGGTGCCGGCCCTAGCCGGCACCCGGGGCGCCCTCACAGGGTGTGCGCCGTCAGGCGACGATCAGATAGATCCCGTACGCCACCGCCGCCGCACAGGCCGCGAAGCACGCGTACGCGGCGGTGGTCGCGACGGCGGCGGAGTTCCCGGACGCAGTCGCCGTCTCCCGCTTGGAGAGGCCGATGATGCCGAGGCCGAAGAGGCCGACGAGGGCCACGGTGACCACGAGGCTGACTCCGAAGACGGAGCCGAGGGCTGCCCAGTCGATGTGCATGGTGGGTTACTTCCTTGGACTCGGGTCCGGTGCTCAGACCGTGGCCGACGAGGACGAAGCGCCGGCGGCGGCCGGGGCGGCCGGGGTGGCCGCGGGGTCGGACTGGGCCGGGATGGTGACCGCCAGGTCGTGGGTGACCGGACCGGCCGCGGCCGGCGACGGGGCGGCGGCACCCTCGGCGGTCTCGGCAGTCCTGGCGGAACCAGCGGACTCAGCGGTCCCGGCGGGCTCGTCCGTGCCGTTGACGTTGGTGTGGTCGACGACCTCGCCGCGGCGGGAGACGACCCAGATGGCGGCGCTGGAGGCGACCAGGAAGACCGCGACGACGGTGGTGCCCCAGGTGCCGAAGGCGGTGACCCACTCGGCGAGCGCGGCGACCAGGGCCGCGGCCGGCAGGGTGAGGCCCCAGGCCACGAACATCCGGGTGGCGGTGGACCAGCGGACCACGCCGCCCTTGCGGCCGAGGCCCGCGCCCATCACGGCACCGGAGACCGAGTGCGTGGTGGAGAGGGAGAAGCCCAGGTGGGAGGAGGCCAGGATGACGGTCGCCGCACTGGTCTGGGCGGCGAAGCCCTGCTGCGGCTGGAGGTCGGTCAGGCCCTTGCCCATGGTGCGGATGATGCGCCAGCCGCCCAGGTAGGTGCCGAGCGCGATGGCGACACCGGCGGAGAGGATGACCCACACCGGCGGGTCGGAGTCCGGGGCGAGCGCGCCGCCGGCGACCAGGGCCAGGGTGATGATGCCCATCGTCTTCTGGGCGTCGTTCGTGCCGTGGGCCAGCGAGACCAGGCCCGCCGAGGTGATCTGCCCCGCGCGGTAGCCCTTGGAGGTGGCCTTCTCGCTCGCGTGCTTCCCCAGCTTGTAGGTGAGCCGCGTACCGATCATGGCGGCGACACCCGCGACGATCGGGGCCGCGACGGCGGGGATCAGCACCTTGGTGACGAGGACGTCACCGTGGACCGCGCCCATGCCGGCCGAGGCGATGGTGGCGCCGATCAGGCCGCCCATCAGGGCGTGCGAGGAGCTGGAGGGGAGGCCGACGAGCCAGGTGAGCAGGTTCCAGAGGATGGCGCCCACGAGCGCCGCGAAGATCACCTCCGGTTGTATGCCGCTCTCGTCGACAAGGCCCTTGGAGATCGTGTTGGCGACCTCTATGGACAGGAACGCGCCGACAAGGTTGAGGACGGCGGACATGGCCACCGCGACCTTGGGCTTCATCGCGCCGGTGGAGATGGTGGTGGCCATCGCGTTGGCGGTGTCGTGGAAACCGTTCGTGAAATCGAACGCGAGCGCGGTGATCACCACGATCGCGAGGATCAGCGAGAAGCTTTCCATTTACCCGGTCTTCTATGGGACGTCAGTGGCTCGTGGAACGTAAGCAATCTGAGTGAACGGAAGATGAACTGGGTCGGACCGGGTGGTGTAGCGAATCGGGGTGTGATGGTTCCGTTTGTGTCGGTCGGGCGGCCGGAGCCGGGCCGGAAGCGGTGATGAGGGGCCGGGAGGCCTCGAACGGAGGTGGAATCTCACCCTCCGCATCGATGGGGTGGCCCCGAGCGAGGGGCCGCCCTCCGACCGGCCCCGCGCCACCTCCCGGCCCCTCGTCCTGCGAGTGACGCATGCCACGTCCTACGGGTGACGCATGCCACCCTCTCCGTCGCCCGGGCGGCGGGCCCTCCTGCCGGTGTCCACCGTCTCCGGTGTCCTTCCCGGCCGCCCCGGCGCCGGCGAACCGGACCGGCTACCCCCTTGCGAAGCGCTTCAGCTGGGCCAGGGAGCCGTTGAAGAGGTTCTGGTCGCCCGGCAGGCGGCCGCTGTTGTCGTGCTGCCAGATCGTCCAGTACGTCCAGCCGCCCGGCAGCTGCCCCGCGCTCGCCGTGTTGTAGCGGGCCACCCAGAGGGCGTGGTCGGCGGCGAACGCCGAGCTGCCGCCCGTGCACTTGTTCCACCAGTTGGTGTTCGTGTAGATCACGGGGCGGCGGCCGGTCAGCCGCTTCACCTCACTGCTGAAGGCCTTGATCCAGTTGACCATCCTGGCCTTGCTCATGCCGTAGCACTTCTTCTTCTTGCTGTACGGGTTGTACTCGATGTCGAGCGCGGGCGGCAGCGTCCAGCCGTCGCCGGTCCAGCCTCCGCCGTTGCGCACGAAGAAGGCGGCCTGACGCTTGCCGGAGGACTTGTTCGGCACGGCGAAGTGGTACGCGCCGCGGATCAGCCCCGCCTTGCGGGAGCCGTTGTACTGCTGGGTGAAGTGCGGGTTCAGGTAGGTGTGCGACTCCGTCGCCTTGACGTAGACGAACCTGGCGCCCTTGGACCTGGCCTTGGACCAGTTCACGTCCTTCTGGTGCGAGGAGACGTCGTGCCCCCTGGGCTTGCCGGCGGCCGAGACCGGGATCTCGGCGAGCAGGGTCCCGCCCAGGGCGAGGGCGGTGACGGACGACGCGATGAGTCGGGAACGGTGTCGGGACGGCTGGCGGTCACGGGCCATGTTTCCCCCCGGAAATGGCGGCGCGTACGACAAATCGTCCAGAGATTACTGGAAGATCGTTGAATCTCGGTCGATCACCGGCCAATCCACACAAGAGGGTGACGTATACGTACATCCAATCTGCCGGACGGTCGCGTTCCGCCCTACACTCCCCTCTTCCGCCGCCCCGCCCCGCCCGGCCTGGCAGGATCGCGGCATGACTGAGGAGCGAGGGGACGCGAGCGGCCCTTGGGGGACGAGTGCGGGCGGACCGGGCGTGCTGGAGGTGTGCGAGCGGGGCGCGCCGGAGGACGTGGCGGCGGCATGGGGCGCGCTCGTGGCCACGGCCCGGCGGACGGTGGCCGACGGTCTGGTCGTCGGCACGTCGGGCAACGTCTCCGTACGTATGGGCGAGACGGTACTGGTCACACCCACCGGCGTGCCGTACGAGCGGCTGACGCCCGATGACGTGGTGGGCGTGGACCTGGACGGACGCCAGGTCCTCGGCTCCCTCCGTCCGACGAGCGAGCTGCCCCTGCACCTCGCGGTCTACGGCACGACCGGAGCCCGCGCCGTCGTCCATACGCACGCCGTCCACGCCACGGCCGTCTCCACGCTCGTGCGGGAGCTCCCGCTGATCCACTACATGGCCGCGGCGCTCGGCGGAGCCGTCCGGGTTGCCCCTTATGCGACTTACGGCACCTCGCAGTTGGCCGAGAACATGCTCAGCGCCCTGCGCGGCCGTACCGCCTGCCTCCTGCAGAACCACGGCACGGTCGCGTACGGGGCCGGCCTCGCCGAGGCGTACGACCGCACGGCCCAGCTGGAATGGATGTGCCGGGTCTGGCTCACGGCGTCCTCCGTGCCCGGACTGTCACCCGCGCTGCTGAGCCACGAGCAGGTGGCGGAGGTGGGGGAGCGGCTACGCGGCTACGGGCAGCCGGAGTAACCCGGGGCCGGTGGGGTAACCGGACGCCGGTGGGTGAGTGCCGGTGCGCGGGGCCCGGACGGCGGTGGGTGAGTGCCGTCCGGTCCCCGCGCCCTTCGGTGCCGTCCGTCCCGGCCCGTTCTCCCGCTGGCCGCCCGTACCGCCGGAAAGGAGACTGAGGGCGTGCGCACAGTCGAAGCGGCGGCCGCTGCCGCCACCGTCGTCCTCGCGGCCGGCGCGGCGAGCGTCGCCGCCGGCCGGTTCGCCAGTGACGCCGCGCTCAAGGCGTCGGCGGGCGGACCGCTGCCCACCGAACCCCGCCTGACCGTCCACGCGACGGAGACCGGGCGCGTCACCCTCACCCGCGACCTCGCCTCGCTGCGGCCGGGCCGGTACGGACTGGCCTCGAACGGTTCCCGCGCGGTCGTCGGCCCGGTCCTGGACACGGTCCGGTCCTCCGCCGACACGGTCGTCCGCCGGCTCGAGCACGTCGTCCACGGCGGCTTCGCGCCCGGCGACAAGGTGTGGCTCACCCCGGACCTGTACACCGGTGATCCGCGCTCCGCCCTGGGGCTCGACCACGCCGACGTGGAGATCCCCGGCGAACTGGGCACGCTGCCCGCCTGGTTCGTGCCCGGCGCCCGCAGCACCTGGGTGATCGCCGTGCACGGCCTGGGCACCACCCGGGAGCACACCCTCAACCTCATGCCGTTCCTGCACCGGCAGCAGTTCCCGGTGCTCGCCCCCGCCTACCGCGGCGACCCCGGCGCACCGCGCACCCCGGACGGGCTGGGCCACCTCGGCGAGTCCGAGTGGCCCGACCTGGACGCGGCCGTCCGGTACGCCGTGGACCACGGCGCCGACCAGGTGGTCCTCCTCGGCTGGTCCACCGGCGCCACCATGGCCCTGCGCACGGCCGCCCGCTCCGCGCTGCGCGAGCGCGTCTCCGGGCTCGTGCTGGACTCGCCCGTGCTCAACTGGGAGCTCACGCTGCGCGCCCTGGCCCGCGCCCGCCGCGCCCCGCGCGCCCTCCTGCCCCTGGCCGTCCGCGCCGCCCAGGG
>NZ_JAVRHI010000362.1:0-23522 GCF_034105845.1 Streptomyces sp. CRN 30
GGCGTCGTCGAGGATCTCCTCGATGCGCAGCAGCTGGTTGTACTTGGCGACGCGCTCGGAGCGGGCCGGGGCGCCGGTCTTGATCTGGCCGCAGTTGGTGGCGACGGCGAGGTCGGCGATGGTGACGTCCTCGGTCTCGCCCGAGCGGTGGGACATCATGCACTTGAAGCCGTTGCGCTGGGCCAGCTCGACGGCGTCCAGGGTCTCGGTCAGCGAGCCGATCTGGTTGACCTTGACCAGCAGGGCGTTGGCGGTGCCCTCCTCGATGCCGCGGGCCAGGCGCTCGGGGTTGGTGACGAACAGGTCGTCGCCGACGAGCTGGACTTTGTCACCGAGCTGGTCGGTGATGGTCTTCCAGCCCTCCCAGTCGTCCTCGAACAGCGGGTCCTCGATGGAGACGAGCGGGTACGCCTCGACGAGCTCGGCGTAGTACTCGGTCATCTCGGCGGCCGTGCGCTCCTTGCCCTCGAAGGAGTAGACGCCGTCCTTGTAGAACTCGGAGGCGGCGACGTCGAGCGCCAGGGCGATCTGCTCACCGGGGGTGTAGCCGGCCTCGTTGATCGCCTCGAGGATGAGGTCGAGGGCCTCGCGGTTGGAGCCGAGGTTCGGGGCGAAGCCGCCCTCGTCGCCGAGGCCGGTGGCCAGGCCCTTGTTCTTCAGGACCTTCTTCAGCGTGTGGTAGACCTCGGTGCCCCAGCGCAGGGCCTCGGAGAAGGTCTCCGCGCCGATCGGGGCGATCATGAACTCCTGGATGTCCACGTTGGAGTCGGCGTGCGAGCCGCCGTTCAGGATGTTCATCATCGGCACCGGCAGCAGGTGCGCGTTGGGGCCGCCCAGGTAGCGGAAGAGCGGCAGGTCGGACGCCTCGGAGGCGGCGTGCGCGACGGCGAGGGAGACGCCGAGGATGGCGTTGGCGCCGAGGGAGCCCTTGTTGTCGGTGGCGTCCAGGTCGAACATCGCCTGGTCGATCAGGCGCTGCTCGGTGGCGTCGTAGCCGACCAGCTCCGGGCCGATCTGCTCGATGACGGCGAGGACGGCCTTCTCCACGCCCTTGCCGAGGTAACGGCTGGTGTCGCCGTCACGGAGCTCGATGGCCTCGAAGGCACCCGTGGAGGCACCGGACGGAACGGCGGCACGGCCGGTGCTGCCGTCGTCGAGGCCGACCTCGACCTCGACCGTGGGGTTGCCTCGGGAGTCCAGGATTTCCCGGGCTACGACGACGTCGATGGACGGCACGAGCATCTCCTTCTGGGATGTGACGCGGGTACGAGGGCAGTGGCCCTGCGGGATGAGCCTAACCGGCTCCGGGGGATCGGCCAGCCTGCCGGTCACCCTGGGGACATAACCGAGAGTAAATTGTTTCTGAACGGAACAAACGCGGACCAGTGCGACCGGCCGCCGCCGCGCGCCCGGGAAGCCCCCGCGGCGCGCGCGGACGGCTCGCGGAAAAGCCCCGCCCCGGTGCGCATGGGGGGAACACGCACCGGGGCGGGGCGCCCGTGGGGACGGGGGTGGCCGGCCGGGCCGGCCGTCACCGGTTCGGCCGTCGTCAGCTCAGGTGCAGCTGCTGGCCCGGGTAGATGACGTCGGCGTCGTCGACGACGTCCTTGTTCAGCTCGTAGAGCTTCTCCCAGCCGCCCGCGACGTTCTTCTCGCCGGCGATGCCGCTCAAGGTGTCGCCCTTGACGACCTTGTACTCGCCGTCACCCTTCTTGACCTTCTTGCCGGTCGGGGTCTCGACGGTGGCCCGCTCGGAGGAACGCGAGGCGCGCTGCTCCTGGGTGCTCCCGCTCGGCGCGCTCTGGCTCGGCGCGCTCTGCTCGGGGGCGCTCTGCCCGGCGGACCCGGAGCCCGAGCCCGAGCCCGAACCGGAGCCGGAGCCCGAACCGGAGGTCGACGGGGCGGCCGCGGCACCGTTGTACGCGGCACCGGACAGGCCCGTACCGCAGTTCGGCCAGGCACCCTTGCCCTGGCCCGCGAGGACCTTCTCGGCTATCTCGATCTGCTGGGCCTTGGAGGCCTTGTCCGCGGTGGCGGCGTACTGGGTGCCGCCGTAACCGGCCCAGGTGGAGGCGGAGAACTGCAGACCGCCGTAGTAGCCGTTGCCGGTGTTGATCGACCAGTTGCCGCCGGACTCGCACTGGGCCACGGTGTCCCACTCGGAGGCGGACGCGGCGGAGGCGGAGCCCGCCGTCAGCAGCGGGGCGGCGATCGCGGCGCCGGTGACGCCGGCGAACGCGACGACCTGACTGGCCTTGGACGGACGGCGGTGCTTGGTCTTGTTGCCCTTGTTGCAGGAACGCAGCATGAAGTTGATCCCCTCACCGACGCCTGCGAGGTGAGCTGTCGGGTTCGGGCCGGTCAGATTGCCCGGCCGCGCACGGCGTACTGCCCTGCGCGGCTTCACCCCAAGCCGTTTCCGGGTGTCTCTCGACTCCCGGGCCCGGCACCTACCTTGGGTCCCCCGCTCCTGCCCACGGCGCTTGCGCGACGACTGTTCCCGTACGGCCGTTGGCAGGATTCGGCGTGACGACCGCGGGGCCCGCTGTGGCGAGCGATCACGACGGTAGGCACGTGTGACGCCGGAACACAAAGACGATCAGGGCCTTTGTGACTCATCTCCCACCGAGATCAAATGGTGCATACGGCGCGAATGCGCTCGCGAACTGCCGCGCGTTCCGGCGTCCTTCAGCTGCCCGCCGGACACCCGGAACGCAGCGGTCGGGCGCTGGTCCCCAGCGCCCGACCGGGAACGATGCGATCCGCCTAGAGGGAGCTGCCGCCGGCCCAGAGGCCGTCACCGGAGCGGAGGGTGTACGCGCCACCCGTCAGCTCGCTGACCACGTCGACGGGCTGGGCGGCGTGGCGTCCGGTGGAGGCGGTTGACCCGCCCGTGACGCCGGCGGCCGGCTGCTCGGCGGCACTGTCGCCGCGGTGCCGGCCGGTGCCCTCGGCCGCGTCCGTGGAGGCGTCGGCGGAGGGGGCGGCGGACTCGGAGGGGGAGGCCGACGCGGCGTCGGTCGCCAGGCCCTCCTCCGTCTCGCCGGCGGCGTCCTCGTCACCGCCCGGCTCGCCGGACTCGTCGCCCGACGCGGAGGCCTTCGGGTCGTCCTCCTCCGACGTACTCGCGCCGGAGGCGCCGGACTTGTCGCCGGACGCCGTCTCGTCGGCGGTGCCGGCACTCGGGGAGGCGCTCCCGGTGGAGCCGCTGCCGGGCGTGGTCGTACCGGCCGCCGGCGTGGCGGACTCCGACGAGCCGGACGCGCCGGAGGAAGCGGAAGACCCGGAGGAACCGGAGGACTTGGTGGAGCCGCCCTTCGCGCTGGTGTCGGTGTCCGCCGCGTCGTCGTCGCCGGCGAGCCCGGCGAGCACGCCGCAGGTGGCCCAGGCGATGGCACCCCGGTCGGCGAGCATGCTCTCGGCGACGGCTATCTGCTGGGAGCGGCTCGCCTGGTCGGCCCTGGGGGCGTAGTCCAGACCGCCGTACTTCTCCCAGTCGCTCTGGGACATCTGGAGTCCGCCGTAGTGGCCGTTGCCCGTGTTGGCGCTCCAGGACCCGCCGCTCTCGCAGTCGGCGACCTGGTCCCAGACCGTTCCGTCGGCCGCGCTCGCCCCGCTCGCGCCGAGCAGCGGGATCGCGATGGCGGATCCGGTGACTCCCGCCGCGACGAGGAGGGCCGGAGCCTGACGGGGGCGCCGGTGACGACCGTTCCCGGAGAGCATGCGGTTGCCTTTCACACGACAGCAAGGAGCGGCCCGGCCGGCCCCGGTGTGAGGCGCGCCGGTCGCGTTGATGCGTGAACGTAGCCGCAGTCGATCACTTGTCACAAGTCAATGCAGCGCAGATCACGCGCAGATCACGAACTTGATCAAGCGTCACATTCGTCCGGCTGTGCGAGGTCGCGCGATCACCTCCGACGTGCACTTCCGGCGTCATGACCGAACCGGTGCGAACTCCACGGGAAGCGTGCGCAACCCCCGCATAATGAGCCCGCCACGCCACCGCAAATCGGCTGGATCCATCGCAAGTCCGAGGTCCGGAAGGCGGGTGAGGAGCGTCGCGAGCGCGGTCTGCCCCTCCAGCCGGGCCAGGGGTGCGCCCAGGCAGTAATGGATGCCGTGCCCGTACCCGAGGTGTTGGTTGTCACGGCGCGAGAGGTCGAGGACGTCCGGGTCGGCGAACCGCTCCGGATCGCGGTCGGCCGCCGCGAGCACCACGAGCACGGGGTCGCCGGACGCGATGTCCTGCCCGCCGATCGTGAGAGGGCGGGTGGCGAAGCGCCAGGTGGCGAGCTCTACGGGGCCGTCGTAGCGCAGCAGTTCCTCCACGCCGGTCGCGAGCAGGTCGCGCTCGCCCGCGGCCAGCGAGCGCTGGAGGCGTTCGCGCTGGCCGGGGTGGGTGAGGAGGGCGTACGTGCCGTTGCCGATCAGGTTGACGGTCGTCTCGAAGCCGGCGAAGAGCAGGATGAAGGCCATCGCCGCCGCCTCGTTCTCGGTGAGGTGCTCGCCCTCGTCGGAGGCGCGGATGAGACCGGAGATGAGGTCCTCGCCGGGGGCGGGGACGTCGGGGAGTGCCTCGCGCTTGCGGTGGATGAGGTCGGCGAGGTAGCCGCGCATCTTCTTCACGGACCGGGCGACACCGCCCCGCGGCCCCCCGCCGTGCCGGATCATCATGCCCGCCCAGTCCCGGAAGTCGTCCTGGTCCTCGCGGGGGACGCCGAGCAGGTCGCAGATCGCGTAGATGGGGAGCGGGAAGGCGAACTCGTGGATGAGGTCGGCGCTGCCGCGTTCGGCGAACCCGTCGATGAGCTGGTCGGTGAGCTCCTGCACCCGGGGGGCGAACTCGGCCACGCGGCGCGGGGTGAACGCCTTGGAGACCAGCCGACGCAGCCGGGTGTGGTCCGGCGGGTCGATGTTGAGCAGGTGCGTCATCAGGTCGGCCTTGCGCTCGCCCGGGATGCCGGTCTTCCCCTTGGCGTGGGCGGGTTCGTCGTGGTGCGCCGGGTTCTTGGACAGCCGCGGGTCGGCGAGCGCCTGCCGGGCATCGGCGTAACGGGTGACCAGCCAGGCCTCCACCCCGCTGGGCAGCCGGGTCCGGTGCACGGGCGCGTGCTCGCGCAGCCAGGCGTACGCGGGATAGGGGTCGGTGGCGAACTCCCAGGTGAAGAGCGTGGGCGCGGCGTCGGCGGGCCGGGGTTGCTGGGTCACCTCCCGACCGTATCCGGCGGGCTGCGGGGCTCGCCGGTGGGTGCGGTCCGCGCTCGCGCCCGACCGGCGCCGTACCCGGTACCGGCGGCCCGCCGTGCACGGATCCACAGGCTCTCAGGCCCCGCCCAGGCCCTCCGCGCCCCGTATGGCGTCACGGTACGCGCGGGCCGCTGCTCGCAGGGCCGCCTCGGGGTCGACGCCCGTGGCCTCGGCGCGGGCCGCCAGGGCGAGCAGTTCGTAACCGACGCCCTCGCCCTGGGGCAGCGGTACGTCGAGGCCGGCCGTGCGGGCGCGGGAGGAGAGCTTGGCGGCGAGGGCCAGGCCGGGCTGGCCGAGGGGGACGCCCTCGGTGACCGACGAGCGCCGCTTCTCGACCGCCTTGGTGCGCAGCCAGTGCTCCTTGACCTCCTCGGGCGTCGTGGCCCTCGCGTCGCCGAAGACGTGCGGGTGGCGGTGGATCAGCTTGGCGACGATGCCGCCCGCCACGTCGTCGACGGAGAACGGCGCGTCCGGGTCCTCCTCGGCGATGCGGGCGTGGAAGACCACCTGGAGCAGGACGTCGCCCAGCTCCTCGCGGAGCTCGTCACGGTCGCCGTCCTCGATCGCCTCGACGAGTTCGTACGCCTCCTCGATGCCGTACTTCGCCAGCCCCTCGTGGGTCTGCCGGGAGGACCAGGGGCACTCGCGGCGGATCCGGTCCATGACCTGGACCAGGTCGAGGAGGCGGGCTCCCGGCAGGTCGTACGAGGCGGGGAGCAGCTCCAGCTCCGGCATCCGGACGCGGCCGGAGCCCGCCAGGCGCGCCAGGCCGTCGGTGAGCAGCGGCTCGCCCTCGCCCGACGCGACGACCACGACCGTGCGGCCGCCCGCGCAGGCGTCGACCAGGTCGGGGGCGGTGGGGGCCGTCTCGGCCACGGCCACGCCGGCGTCCCGGAGGTACGGCAGCTGCGGGTGCGCGCCGTCCGCGCACAGGACGCGGTCGGCGGTGCGCAGTGCCTGCCAGGCGGGCCAGGAGAGCAGTCCGGGCGCGACGCGGTGGCTGGTGGTCAGCAGGACGATACGGCCGGGTGCGCCGTCGGGGCTCATTGCGTTCACGCCTCGAACGTAACCCACGGCACCGACGGCACCGGACGTTGTCCACAGGCTGTGGACAGTGGCTCTACGCCGGCTGCTCCGCCGCCGCCGTGACCTCCCGGACCCAGGGTGTCGTGGCGTCCGCCCGGCTGCTCCGCTCGACGTCCCAGGTGCCGTAGCGGGGGTTGAGGTCCACGTCGAGCTCGCCGGAGGCCTTCGACAGGGCCTGCCAGAACACGGCCTGGCCCTGCTCGTCGCTCATGTCGGCGCCGAGCGCGGCGGCCAGCTTCTGGGCCTGGAGCTCGGTGCGGAGGTTGTCCTCCAGGCGCTGGGGCGGGACTCCGTACTGCTGCAGCCAGGCCGCACGCAGGGCCTCGGCGCCGCCCGCCTGCTGTTCCAGGGAGGCGCGGAAGCCCTGGATCTCCTTGCGGGTGACGCGCACACCGGCGTCGGCCGAGGCGTGGTCCAGGACCCGGTCGAGGACCATGCCGTGCAGGGTGTCGCGGGTGAGCCTGCCGGTGCCGGCGACGGCCTGCTCGTACTGGGCGTCGTCGACGGTGGCGGCCCGCTGGGCCGCGCGCACTTCGCCGACCCGGCTCTCCAGCTGCGCGACCGTGATCCGCTGGTCCCCGACGACGGCCGCCGCACCGGGATGCGCCTCGTCGCCGCAGGCGGTGAGGGCGGGGCCCGCGGCGGCGATCGCGGCGGCGAGGAGGAGCGCGGTGCGACGGCGACTGCTGCGGCGGTGCAAGGTGGCCTCCCTTGGGAAGCTCTCTCTCGGAGAGCTTGTGCGACGGTGCACAAAGTCCTGCGGTGATCGATGGTAGGCAGTGGCCCTGCTCTCGGCCAGCCATTCGACCAACGATTCACCGGCACTTCGGGCACCCCCGCACCGCCGTGGCCCGCGCGCGTGCCGTCAGCGCACCCGTCCCAGCCACTGCAGCGTCCGCCGCACGTCCGCCGCCAGCGGGTGTCCGGGCCCGCGCAGCCGCTCCACGTCGTGCAGGAGGCGGGCCAGGGTGTCGTGGGCGGCGGGGCGGTCGCCGAGCGCCAGCAGGAGGTGGCCGATGCGGCGGCGCACGTCCAGGGAGAGTTCGGGGTCGCCCGACACGTACTGGTTCTCGTAGTACGGCAGCAGGGCGCGGTACTCGGCGAGTGCGGCGGCCGGCTCGCCGAGCTGTTCGAGGCAGTGGGCGGCGTCGTAGCGGTAGCGCAGGGCTTGCGGGTCGGCCTGGCCCGCCTCGGCGGCCCGGGCGTCGGCGAGGCGGCGCAGCTCGGGCAGGGCGCGCCGGTACTGGCCGTCGTCCATGAGCGTGGCCGCGTACTGCTTGCGCAGGGTCCGCACGACGGGTGAGTGCTCGCCGTGCCGGGCGGCGGCCAGGGGGAGTATCGCGCCGAGGATGTCGACGGCCTGCGTGATGCGGCCCTCCCCGAGCAGCCGCTTGACCTCGTCGACCGCGCCCGCGACGTCGGGCTGGTCGGTGCTCGGGGCGGGGGCTGCCTGCGGTTGCGGGGCGGGGATGCGGGCGCGGTCCGGCCAGGGCGCGTGCGGGCGCAGGAAGGGGCGGGCGGGGTCGAGCGGGGATCCGGTCGGCATCCCGCGCGCGGGCAGCAGCGGGAGGAGCTGCTCGTACGCCTCCTGCGCGGACGCGGGGCGGTGCTGCGGGTCCTTGGAGAGCAGGCGCAGCACCAGTGTCTCCAGGGCTTCGGGCACCTCCGGGCGCAGCCTGCGGACCGGGACCGGCGGCTCGTAGAGGTGGCGGTGCAGGACGCCGAGGGCCGTGGCGCCCGCGAACGGGACGTTGCCGCTGAGCAGTTCGTGCATCAGCACGCCGAGCGCGTACAGGTCGGTGTACGGGCCGACCGCGCCGCCCATCGCCTGTTCGGGGGCCATGTAGGCGGGGCTGCCGATCGGGGAGCCGGTGTGGGTGAGGCGGGTGGTGTCCGTGTCCATCACGGAGGCGACGCCGAGGTCGAGGACGGTGACCGTGCCGTCCTGCTTGATCATGACGTTGCGGGGCTTGAGGTCGCGGTGGACGATCGGCACCGCGTGCACGGCGGAGAGCACCGCGCACAGCTGGGCGGCGACCGCGACGGCCCACTGCCAGGGGTAGGGGTCGTGCTCGGCGAGGTGGTCGGCGAGGTCGGCGCCGTCGACGTACTGCATGACGAGGAAGAGTTCCTCACCCTCGCTGCCCGCGTCGTGGACCGTGACCAGCCCGGGGTGGTCGACCTGTGCGGTGACCCGGCACTCGCGCAGGAAGCGGCGGCGCAGCTCGTCGGCCTCCTGGCCCGCGACCTTGTCGGGGCGCAGCAGTTTGACGGCCACGCGACGGTCCAGGCGCCGGTCGTACGCCGTCCAGACCTGGCCCATGCCGCCCTGCCCGATGAGCGTGGACAGTTCGTAGCGGTCGGCGACCAGTCGTCCGTCGCCCTGGGCCGTCCCCTGGGTCACTTGTCTCCCTCTTGCCGCCGCAGGTAGTCACTGAGCTCGTCGAGTTCGGCGCGCACCTGGTCGATGCGTGCGGGCGCCGGGCGCTGCGGCGGGGCGGCCGGCGACTGCATGGGCGGGGCGGGTATGTGGGGCACCGGTCCCGGTGCCGGGTAGCCGTGCCCCAGGTCCGGCCGGCCGAAGGCCGCGGGCCCGCCGTGCGGGTGGGGAGGCGTGTGCCCGTACGGCGCGCGGGCGATCCTGTCGAAGTGGCGTATCTCCTCGATCAGGTAGTACACGACGGTCACCACCAGGCCGCCGGACAGCAGTGACATGCCGAGGTAGTCGCGCCAGCTGAAGCTCTCCAGCGGCGCGGTGGACGCGAGGTACACGACCACGAAGGTGTTCGTCACGGAAAGGATGAACAGCACCCAGTCGCGTCTTCTGCGGGTCACGACGGCGAGCCGCAGCATGCTGGCACTAGCCAGGAAACCGCAGCTGAGCACGGTCAGCGCCACGAAGAGCACCCGCAGGGCGATCGGCCCGCCCTGGGAGGGGCGGGGTGGCGGTGGCGGCGCGTAGCCGGGGCCGTGCATGGCTGCTCCTGGGGGCCTTGTGAGCGCGGGCGTTCGATGTTCCGGGTCGAGCGTATAGGCCGATGACCACGAGCCGTTAAGGGTTGTGGACAACCGTTGCCGCACCGGATCACCCGCCGGCTGCGGAGGGTCTCAGTCCGGAGCGACCGTGCCGTCGGTCAGGCCGTCGTGCAGGCCGCGCACGAGTCGCTCACCGAGGCGGCCGGCGAGCCGGAGGGCGTCCTCGAACTCGGCCAGGGAGCGGAAGTGCCCGCCGTAGCGGCGCTGCTGGTCGAGGGGGAGCCTGGGCAGTTGCAGACGGCGGACGTCGAGCCGGGTGGCGGTGGAGGTGTGGCTGCTGGCGCGGCGGCTGTTGGCGGTGGAGCGCAGGAAGCCGGCCAGGAACCAGGGGTCCAGTGCCGCCGGGTCGGGGCGCAGCAGCGCGAGGTTGCGGCCGAGGGCCGCGCCGGCCGTCGCCTCGTCCACCACGCGTGCGACGCCGCCCCCGCCGAGGACGGGCACGACGACGTCTCCCGCCGCGACGAGGACGGGTTCGTCCCCGCTGTCGGGCGAGATCCCCGAGGGTCCCGTGCCCGCCAGGACGTCATGGTCGGTCAGCACACGCGCGTGCGCCCCGTTACCGCCCGTACGCAGTGACAGGGCGCCCGCGCGCGCGAGTTCGCCGATCGTGGTGAGCGGCCACCGGGCGGCCCGCTCCGTGGTCCCGGCGTCGTCGTCCGTGCACTGTGCCGGCGCGGGGGCGGCGGGCGTGAGGTCGGCGGACAGGCGCAGGGTCGCGCCGAGGCGTTCCCGTACGGCCGACAGCGCCTCGGTGCCGTCGTCGGCGGCCGGGGCCGGGAGATGGCGGGCGGGCGTCAGGTCCACGTCGTCGTCGAGGAGGTCGATGACGGGCACGGCACGGCCCGGGCCCGGCTGCGGGGCCGCGCCGCCCGTACGGTCGAAGGCCCGCCAGGCGTCCGTGACGGCGGTGTGCACGGCCGGCCAGTCGATGCCGCCGCCCCGGCCGCGCGGGGCGGGTGCGGCACCGCCGTCGGCGAGCCGGCCGGTGTCCATGAGCAGCACCTCGGGCGCGGCGGGCGCCCGGCCGGGCCGCCGCAGCACCCACAGGTGCAGCGGGATGCTGTGCGGGGGCGCCGCGCCGGCCGGGAGGGCGATCACCGCGCGCAGGGCGCCCCGGCGCAGCAGGTCGGCGCGGATACGGCGGCCCGAGCGGCGTCCGGCGGCGGCGGGCGGCATCAGCAGTACGGCGGTGCCGTCGTCCTTCAGGCGGGCCAGGGCGTGCTGCACCCAGGCCAGTTCGGATTCCGTGCGGGCCGGGAAGCCGTACTCCCAGCGGGCGTCGTAGGCGAGTTCGTCGTGTCCCCAGTTGCGCTCGTTGAACGGCGGGTGGCACAGCACGGCGTCGGCACGGAGCGTGGCGTGGGCGTCCGCGCGCAGGCTGTCGCCGGCCGCCGTACGGAGCGTGGCCCGGGTGTGCAGGGCGAGGCGGAGCGCGGTGAGGGCGGCCGACTCGGGGGCGCCGTCCTGGCCGGACAATTCGCGGCCGGCCGGTTCCGCGCCGGTCCGGGAGGCGGCGGCGCGCAGCAGACCGCCGGTACCGCAGGCCGGGTCGAGCACCGAGCGGGCGGGTCCGGCGAGGTCGGCCATCAGCGTGGCGAGGCCGTCCGGGGTCGGCGTGTGGTGGCGCGGGCTGGCGTCGAGGTAGCGGCCGAGCAGGAACTCGAACGTCTGCCGCGCACCCGATTCGGCCGCCAGCTCCGCGGCACCGCGCAGCAACGGCACGTCGGGCAGCAGCGCCCGGGCCGCCGGGGCGGCGAGCGCGGGCGGGCGGGCCGTGCCGAAGCGCGGGGCGAGCACCCGTTCCAGGGCGTCGGGCAGCAGGTCCGCGAGGATCGGGTCGGGGCCCGCGCTCGCCTCCAGCCAGACCGGGTGACGGTCGTGCAGGAGCAGCAGGACGCAGCCGGTGCGGATCAGGGCCGTGGCGGCTCCCTCGGGGTGGCCGGCGAGCTGCTGCCAGACCCGTTCTTCGAGGGGCACCTCGGCGAGCTTGCCCTGGCCGCGCAGCCAGCTCTCGATCTCGGCGAGCGCGTAGGACGGGCTGGTCTCGGTGCCGCCGACCGGTCGGGGGAAGTCGGCGTGGCGGCGGCGCCAGTTGCTGACGGCGGCGCGGCCGACCCCGGCGAGCCGGGCGATCCCGGCGGCGGTCACCTCTGTCCCGTTGTCGCTCACGCGCCCGGCTCCCCTCTGCCTGGTCCGTGGTGTCCTTCCACGCTGTGAGGCGAGCATACCGGCGTACGCGGAGAATCCTCCTTCACAGCGTGTATGACGTTGAGGCAGTGAACTAGGTTGACTCGGTTCACAAGCACTGCTCTTATTGACCTTGTTGAACGCCGATACGTTTCCTGGGGGGAACACCCATGCGTCGCACCGCACTTGCCGCTCTCTGTGTCGCCGCCGCGGCCACCGTCACGCTCACCGGCTGCCTGCCCGGCGGGGACGAGGCCGGGAAGGGCGCACCGTTCGCCGGACTGTCCGGGGGCGAGATCGCCGAGCGGGCCATGAAGGCCACCAAGGGCGCGGCCTCCCTGCGCCTGAAGGGGGACGTGCCGGACCAGGCGAGCGGCGGTTCCATCCGGATCGACATGGCGCTCGACACCAAGGGCGACTGCGCCGGATCGCTCGGTATGAACGGCGACGGCGAGATCGAGCTGATCAAGACGGGCGACACCGTCTACATGAAGTACGACGAGGCCCTGGTGCGCTCCCAGGGTGAGGGCCAGAGCAAGGCCGAGGTCGACATGGCCGTGCAGATGCTGGCCGGCAAGTGGGTCAAGGCCGACGCGTCCGGCGCCGAGGGCAAGGAACTGACCGGGTTCTGCGACCTCGGCACGCTCCTGGCCGAGTTCGACGACAGCGGGACGAACGCCGAACGGGGCGACATCACCGAGATCGGCGGCGTCCCGGCGATCGCGCTCGACGAGAAGGACGGCAAGGGCGACGCCACCGCGTACGTCGCGACCGAGGGCGAGCCGTACTTCCTCCGGCTGGTCAGCAAGGACCCCGAGGTGCCCGGCGACCTCACTTTCAGCGACTACGACGAGCCGGTCCCGTCCGAGGCGCCCAAGGGCGAGGTGCTGGACCTCGACGAGCTCGGAGCCTGAGGACCCGTACCCGTCGCCCCGCCCCGGCCGCCCCGCGTGCGGCGGCACCGGGGCTCACAGCACGTGCCGTACCCATACGTTCGGCTCCACGTACACGGCGTGGTCGTGCTCCGGCCGACAGCGCTCCGGCACCAGCGCTCCGGCACCAGCGCTCCGGGGACCTCGACGGGCCCCTCGGTGCCGAAGGGCAGCCCGGTCCACGCCAGGCGCCGGACGCGACCGCCACCAGCGTTCTCCCCGCCGCTCAGCCCCCGCACTGCGCCAGCATCGTCTCCTGGTCGGGCGCGGTCACCGGCATCTCGTACTTCTCGGCGACCTGTGCGAAGCGCACCGCGTACGCGCACCGGATCGTCCTGCTCGGCGGCAGCCAGGAGGCGGGCCCGGAGTCGCTCTTGGCCGAGTTGGCGCGGCCCTCGACCGGCAGCAGGTTCAGCGGGTCATTGGCGAGCTGCTTCCGCTTCGCCTCGTCCCACCGGGAGGCACCCATCTGCCAGGCGTACGACAGCGGCACCACGTGGTCGATCTGCACCTCGGCGGCCTTCGCCTTGCGCCACTCGATCGTGGTGCCGGTGTACGGGTCGTCCAGCGTCATGCTCACCACCACACAGTCGGAGCCCGACTTGAACTCCACGTCCTCGCCGTCGCGTTGCAGCAGGTCGTTACGGGTGTCGCAGCCGTTGCGGGCCAGGGGCACCCCGTCGGCCGTGTCCATCCAGGCGTAGCCGAACTCGTCGCGTTCGTACCCCGTCTTCGGCCCGCGCCCCTTCGTGGTGAGCCCCTCGATGAGGTCCCGGGCCTTCGCCGTGTCGCCGTCCGACGTCACGGGCGCCAGACCCGGCTCCGTACCGTCCGGGTTGTCGAACGGGCCGACCGCCCGCCCGTCCGGCGCGGCGGCGGACGCAGGCGAGCGCTCCGGTCCCGCCCCACCGGGCAGACCGGAGGAGCAGCCGGCGGCGCCGAGCAGGGCGACCAGCGCGGGGACAACGACACAGCGGCCACGTTTCACGAGTACTTCCAGCCCCGTTCGGCTCGGGTGTTCGACCCGTGCAGCGTAACCAGTGACGGCGTCACCGTTCCGGGAAGGGCCCCAGAATGTCGATGCCGTACCTCGCCGCGATGCCGGCCAGCTGACGCGCCGTCTCCTCGCCGAGCCGCAGGTCCGCCACGTCCTGGGTGAAGTGCTCGAAACCGGCGGGCACGCAGAACGCGAGGAGCCGCGCCGACCCCGAGACCACCTTCAGGCCGTGCGGCACCGCGCGCGGCAGATGGACGAAAGCGCCCGGCCCCGCCGTCCAGCGCTCCTTGCCGCACACCACCGACAGCTCGCCGTCCAGGACGTACAGCGCCTCGTCGTCGTTGCGGTGCACGTGCAGCGGGCTGCTGAAGTCCCGCTCGTGGACCACCTCCACCGCGGCGAACGCCCCCTCGGTGTCCCCGCCCTCGACCAGCATCCGCAGCGGCGCCCCGAGGAACCGCCGCTCCCCGCCCCTGCTCCGCCCCGGCGCGACCAGGAATCCGCCACCGGTCATGGTTCCTCCCCGCCCGAACGGAAAGACCGGGGCGACCGGGTAAAGGCCGCCCCGGTGTCCAGTATCCGCCGCCGGCTCCCTCCGTACAGGGCGGGAAACAGACGTCGGGCGCCCGCCGGCCGGGGCCGCCTCAGGACCCCAGGACCGACGTCAGGAACTCCCCGGTCCACCCGAGCAGCTCCCGCCCCACCAGCGGCTTGCCCCCCACCTTCGCGGTCTTCGGGCGCGGCACCAGCACCTGGTGCGCCGCCGGCTTGATCACGGTGCCCGGGTACAGGCGCTTCACCCGCAGCTCCTGCGACTCCCGCAGCTCCACCGGAGCGAAACGGATGTTGGTGCCCTGGAGCACGATCTCGCCGACGCCGCACGCCCGCGCGAGCATCCGCAGGCCGGCCACCAGCAGCAGGTTCTCCACCGGCTCGGGCAGCTTGCCGTAGCGGTCGACGAGCTCCTCGCGTACGGCCTTGACGTCCTCCTCGGTGTTGACGGAGGCGATCGCCCGGTACGCCTGCAGCCGCAGCCGCTCGCCCGGCGCGTAGTCGTGCGGGACGTGCGCGTCGACCGGGAGCTCGATCTTGACCTCCAGTGGCGGCTCCTCCTCCACGCCGCCCTCCAGGGAGGCCCGGTAGTCCGCGACCGCCTCGCCGACCATGCGCACGTACAGGTCGAAGCCGACGCCCGCGATGTGGCCCGACTGCTCGCCGCCCAGCAGGTTGCCCGCGCCGCGGATCTCCAGGTCCTTCATCGCCACGTACATGCCCGCCCCCATCTCGGTGTGCTGGGCGATGGTCGCGAGGCGCTCGTGCGCGGTCTCCGTCAGCGGCTTCTCCGGCGGGTACAGGAAGTACGCGTAGCCGCGCTCCCGGCCACGGCCGACCCGGCCGCGCAGCTGGTGCAGTTGCGACAGGCCGAAGTTGTCGCCGCGCTCCACGATCAGGGTGTTGGCGTTGGAGATGTCGATGCCGGACTCGACGATCGTCGTCGAGACGAGCACGTCGAACTTCTTCTCCCAGAAGTCCACGACGACCTGCTCCAGGGCCTGCTCGGACATCTGGCCGTGCGCGGTGGCGATGCGCGCCTCGGGGACGATCTCGCGCAGCCGCGCCGCCGCCCGGTCGATCGACTCCACCCGGTTGTGGATGTAGAAGACCTGTCCCTCGCGCAGCAGTTCACGGCGGACGGCCGCGCCGATCTGCCGCTCCTCGTACGGTCCGACGAAGGTCAGCACCGGGTGGCGCTCCTCCGGCGGGGTGGTGATCGTGGACATCTCCCGGATGCCCGTCACCGCCATCTCCAGGGTCCGGGGGATCGGCGTCGCGGACATCGTCAGGACGTCCACGTTGGCCCGCAGCTTCTTCAGCTGCTCCTTGTGCTCGACGCCGAACCGCTGCTCCTCGTCGACGATGACCAGGCCCAGGTCCTTGAACCTCGTCTCCGAGGAGAACAGCCGGTGGGTGCCGATGACGACGTCCACCGAACCGTCCTTCAGGCCCTCCAGGACCGCCTTCGACTCGGTCTCCGTCTGGAACCGGGACAGCGCCTTCACCTTCACGGGGAACTGCGCGTACCGCTCGCTGAACGTCCCGAAGTGCTGCTGCACGAGGAGCGTGGTGGGGACCAGGACGGCCACCTGCTTACCGTCCTGGACCGCCTTGAACGCGGCGCGCACCGCGATCTCGGTCTTGCCGTAGCCGACGTCGCCGCAGATCAGCCGGTCCATCGGGACCGTCTTCTCCATGTCCTCCTTGACCTCGGCGATCGTGGTCAGCTGGTCGGGCGTCTCCGCGTACGGGAAGGCGTCCTCCAGTTCGCGCTGCCAGGGGGTGTCGGAGCCGAAGGCGTGGCCGGGCGCCGCCATCCGCGCGCTGTACAGCTTGATCAGGTCGGCGGCGATCTCCTTGACGGCCTTCTTCGCGCGCGCCTTGGTCTTGGTCCAGTCGGCGCCGCCGAGCCGGTGCAGGGTGGGGGCCTCGCCGCCCACGTACTTGGTGATCTGCTCCAGCTGGTCGGTGGGGATGTACAGCCGGTCGCCGGGCTGGCCGCGCTTGGCGGGCGCGTACTCGACCACCAGGTACTCGCGGGTGGCGCCCTGCACGGTGCGCTGCACCATCTCGATGTACCGGCCGACGCCGTGCTGCTCGTGCACGATGTAGTCGCCCGCCTCGAGGGTCAGCGGGTCGATGGTCTTGCGGCGGCGGGCGGGCATCCGGGCGCCGTCCCGGCCGGCCGCCTTCTGGCCGGTGAGGTCGGTCTCGGTGAGCACGGCCAGCTTGAGGGCCGGGTCGACGAAGCCGTTGTCGATGCAGCCGCAGGAGACGTGCACGAGGGACGGGGAGATGTCCCCGAGGTCCGCGTCCAGGCGGGCGGCGATGCCCTCGCCGCCGAGCACCTCGACGGTACGGGAGGCGGGCCCGTGCCCCTCCGTCACGAAGACCGTCCGCCAGCCGTCGGCGAGCCAGCCCTTGGTGTCCGCGAGGGCCTTCGCGGTGTCGCCGCGGTAGGTGTCCGGGGCGTGCATACCGAGCTTCAGGGTGTCGGCGTCCGTCTCCTCGTCCGCCGCGAACGGCGACACCGACCACCACATCATGTCCAGCTCGCGGGCCCGGTCGCGGACGTCCGCGAGGGACCACAGGGAGGCGGCGCCGACGTCGATGGGGGCCTCTCCCCCGCCCGCGGTGGCCGCCCAGGAGGCCTGGAGGAACTCCTGGCTGGTGGCGACGAGGTCGGCGGCCCGGGTGCGCACCCGCTCGGGGTCGCACACGACGGCCATGGAGCCCTTCGGCATGACGTCGAGCAGCAGCTCCATGTCGTCGACCAGGACCGGCGCCAGGGACTCCATGCCCTCCACCGCGATGCCCTCGGCGATCCTGCCGAGCAGCTCGCCCAGCTCGGGGTGGGCCTCGGCGAGGGCGTGGGCCCGCTCCCGCACCTCGGCCGTCAGCAGCAGTTCCCGGCACGGCGGGGCCCACAGGCCGTGCTCGGCGACCTCCAGCGATCTCTGGTCGGCGACCTTGAAGTACCGGATCTCCTCGATGTCATCGCCCCAGAACTCCACCCGCAGGGGGTGCTCCTCGGTGGGCGGGAAGACGTCCAGGATGCCGCCGCGCACGGCGAACTCACCGCGCTTCTCGACCAGCTCCACCCGGGAGTACGCGGCTGCCGCGAGGGCTTCCACGACCTCGTTCAGGTCGGCGGTCCGCCCGGTGCGCAAGGCCACGGGCTCGAGGTCGCCCAGCCCCTTGACCTGCGGCTGGAGCACGGAGCGCACGGGCGCGACGACCACGGACACCGGCCCGGTGGCGGGATCGTCCGGGTTCGGATGGGCGAGGCGCCGCAGCACGGCGAGCCGCCGCCCCACGGTGTCGCTGCGCGGGCTCAGCCGCTCGTGCGGGAGGGTCTCCCACGACGGGTACTCCACGACCGAGTCCTCGGGCAGCAGCGAGCGCAGGGCCGCCGCGAGGTCCTCGGCCTCCCGGCCGGTCGCGGTGACGGCCAGTACGGGGCGGCCGGCTTCCCGGGCCAGCGCCGCCACCGTGAAGGGGCGGGCCGACGGGGGGCCGACGAGATCGACGTGCGGGCGCCGGCCGTCGGCGGCGGCACTCACCGCCTCCGCGAGGGCGGCGTCCCTGACGACGACGTCGAGAAGACCGTGCAGGCTCATGAAGGACTTCCATCCCGGGGAGTGGGCAACGCGAGCGGCCCGACACGTCGCACGGGCCGGGGTCCTCAAGAGTACGCCGGGACGCGGTGCCGACCGGGCCGGAGCTGTCGGGTACCCCCTGCGACACGTACGCACCCATGTTCCGGACCGGCTGCCGTGCGGGGGTCCGCTCGCACGGCAGCCGGTCCGGACGGGCCCGACGCCGGGACTACTCCGTGGCGATCGCGGTCAGCACGTTCATCCGGGCCGCGCGGAACGCCGGCACCAGCGCCGCGAACAGTCCCACGAACGCCGCCCCGACGAACACCCCGATGATCGTCGGCCACGGTATCTCCAGGACCTTCAGCCCCTCCAGTGCCAGCAGCTGCTGCGCCGTCGCGCCCCAGCCCATGCCGAGCCCCAGGCCCAGCAGCGCACCGAACAGGGCGATGACCACCGACTCCAGGCGGATCATCCGCCGCAGCTGCCGCCGCGACAGGCCGATCGCCCGCATCAGGCCGATCTCCCGGGTCCGCTCCACCACGGACAGGGCCAGCGTGTTCACCACGCCCAGCACCGCCACGACGATCGCCAGCGCCAGCAGGCCGTAGACCATGTTCAGCAGCTGGCCGACCTGGCCCTGCAGGGCTTCCTTGTAGTCGGTCTGGTCGCGGACGTTGTACTGCGGGTAGTCGTCCAACGCCGCCTTCAGGGAGGTGTACGCGGCCTCCTCCCGGCCGTCCTCGGCCGCGGCGAAGACCAGCATGTCCAGCGGCATCCGGTCCGCGGGCACGTACGTCGCGAGCGTGTCGATCGAGGTGTACATCGCACCGCCGTCGATGACGACGTCGCTGCTGGTGATCGCGCGGACCGTCAGGTCGGCCGTCCGGCCGCCCTCGAAGGCGACCGCGATCCGCGAGCCGATCTCGACGCCGTGGTCCTCCGCGAACTTCTCGTGGACGGACATCGAGTCCGGGCGGTAGGCGTCCGCGAGCTCCCCCGCGACCGTCTCGGTACGCATGTCGGTCGCGTACGTCGGGTCGGCCGCCGTGATCGCCGTGTTCTTCAGCGTCTCGCCGTCCGGGGTGGTGAAGTCGGCCCGGAGCCACTTGTACTCGGTGACCCGCTCGATGCCCTCCGCGGCCCTCACCGCCTCCACCGCCTGCGGCGTGATCAGCTGTCCGCTGTCGGACTGCACGATGAAGTCCGTGCCGACCGACTTGTCGAGCTGGTCCGTCGCCGAGGCCACCATCGACGAGCCGACCACCGACAGGCACGCCACCAGCGCGAGCCCGATCATCAGCGCGGCGCCCGTGGCACCGGTGCGGCGCGGGTTGCGCAGCGCGTTGCGCTCGGCCATCCGCCCCACGGGTCCGAACATGCGCAGCAGTACGGCACCGAGCACCCGCACCACACCGCCGGCGAGCACCGGCCCGACGACGACGAAGCCGACCAGCGACAGCACCACGCCGAGGCCCAGCCAGAGCGCGCCGTCGCCCGCCTGCTCCGCGGCGGCCGCGAGGAACAGGGCGGCCGCTCCGGCCCCCGTCAGGACCAGGCCCAGCACCGCCCGTACGACACCCGCCCGGGCGTCCGCCGGCGCGCCGGCGTCCCGCAGCGCGGCCATCGGGGAGATCTTCCCGGCCCGCCGGGCGGGCAGGTACGCGGCGAGCACGGTGACCACGACGCCGAGGACCAGGCCGGCCACCGGGGTGGTCCAGGCGACGGTCAGGTCGTCGGTGGACAGCTCCATGCCCAGGGAACGCATGAGCTGCATCAACCCGACCGCGAGGCCCACGCCCGCGCCCGCACCGAGCACCGAACCGACCACGCCGAGCAGCAGCGCCTCGATCAGCACGGACCGGTTGACCTGCTGCCGGGACGACCCGATGGCGCGCATCAGGCCGATCTCGCGGGTGCGCTGGGCGACCAGCATCGAGAAGGTGTTGATGATCAGGAAGACGCCGACGAGGAAGGCGATCCCGGCGAAGCCGAGCAGGGCGTACCGGATGACGCCCATGAACTCCTCCATCTCGGCGGAGGCGGCGTCGGCGACCTCCTTGGCCGTCTGCACCTTGTAGGAGCCGTCGAGGGCCGCGGTGACGTCCTCCTTCAGCTCCGCGTCGCTCACCCCGGCCGCGGCGGTGACGTTGACGTCGGTGTAGACGCCGGCCTCGCCGACGAGCACCCGCTGGGCGGTCTCCGTGTCGAGGTAGAACATCGCGGCGCCGGGGTTGGTGACGGTGAACTCGACGATGCCGGACAGCTCCGCCGTGTGCGTGCCGACGACGGTGATGACGCCGATCTCGTCACCGAGTTCCAGGCCGTGCTTGTCGGCGGTGTCCGAGTCGACCATGAGCTGGTCCGGCCCGCGCGGCGCCTGCCCGGAGGTGATCTTCATGGTGCGGGACTCGTTGGCGTTCCAGTTGCCGACGATGGTCGGGCCGCCGCTGGTGGGCGACAGGCTGTCCTTGTCGGCGTCGACGACGGTCACCGAGGTGGAGGAGACGGTGCCCTCGGCCGACTCCACGCCGTCCACCGCCCGCACGTCCTCCACCACGGAGGCGGGCATGACCGGCGGCTTGCCGGTGTCGCTGGTGGTCTCCCCGTCGGCCGAGGAGTCCGCGGTGCTGACCGTGACGTCGGAGGCGGTGGCCGTGAACAGCTTGTCGAACGTCTTGCTCATGGTGTCCGTGAAGACGAGGGTCCCGCACACGAACGCCACCGACAGCAGGACGGCCACGGCGGACAGCGCCATGCGTCCCTTGTGCGCGAGGAAGTTGCGCAACGAACTCCTGAGGACGGTCATGACGTGCGCCCCCGGGCGTCGAAGTCCTTCATCCGGTCCAGGACGGCCTCGGCGGTGGGCTGCAGCATCTCGTCGACGATGCGGCCGTCGGCGAGGTAGAGCACCCGGTCCGCGTACGAGGCGGCCACCGGGTCGTGGGTGACCATCACGATGGTCTGGCCCAGCTCGTCGACCGACCTGCGCAGGAAGCCCAGGACCTCGGCGCCGGCCCGGGAGTCCAGGTTCCCGGTCGGCTCGTCCCCGAAGATGATCTCGGGCCGGGCCGCCAGCGCCCGCGCCACGGCGACGCGCTGCTGCTGCCCGCCGGAGAGCTGGGTGGGCCGGTGCTTGAGCCGCCCGGCGAGCCCGACCGTGTCCACGACCCGCCCCAGCCACGCCTGGTCGGGCCTGCGGCCCGCGATGTCCATGGGCAGCGTGATGTTCTCGATCGCGTTCAGCGTCGGCAGCAGGTTGAACGCCTGGAAGATGAACCCGATCCGGTCCCGCCGCAGCTGGGTGAGCTTCTTGTCCTTGAGCTTGGTTATGTCGGTCTCATCGAGGTAGATCTCACCGCCGGTGACGGTGTCGAGTCCGGCGAGGCAGTGCATCAGCGTGGACTTGCCGGACCCGGACGGGCCCATGATCGCGGTGAACCGGCCCCGCTCGATGTCCACGTCGACGTGGTCGAGGGCGACGACGCGGGTCTCCCCGCTCCCGTACGCCTTCACGACCTGCCGCGCCCGTGCGGCGACGGCCGTAGGCCCTCCAGTGCCCCCGGTCCTGGGAATGCTTACAGCCGATGTCACGTTATGTCTCCTATATCGCTCAAGAAGTGCATGAGAAGGTGCGGCAGCCGGTCCGGCGTGCGTGCGGTGTGGGTGGTGGCGCGTGTGCGATGCGAGCGGTGATGCGCGTGCGATGCGAATGCCGGTGTCTGCGGTACGAGCGTTGGCGTCTGCGGTACCGACGTTGGCGTGCGCGCCGCCGCGTCCCCCGTGCGCCGACGAGTCTGCCCCCGTGGACGGCCCCGCGCACTGGTGCCTGGACCCGTCTCCTGCTGGGGAGAACCCCACCCCCCGACATGCGGCCCGTACGACCCCCGTACGTCCCGGCCGCTCCCCAGCGACGTAAGGACAGATTAAGGAAGACGCCCTCCCCGGCTCGTCCTCCGGCGGGACGAACCCTCCCCGGTCCGCAGTACGGAGGAGCCCCTAGGGGTTCTCCTCCGGCAGGTGGAGCTCGACTCAGGGTTCCTCCACCGACCGGCCCGCCGGCGTCCGCCCTCCCGCAGCGTGGGGCTCAAGTGGCGAGCTGACGGCGGCAGATAGGTGCATGGGGAAAGGAACAACCGGTGGGCGACACGAGACCCGCGAGACGCGGCACCGGGCCGCACGCCGCGACGGTTACCGGTCCTCACGGACGCGGGTCACCCGCGGGACCGACCGTCACTTCTCCCGTTCGAACCAGGCCGTGGCCTGTGGCAGGAACAGCAGGACGATCACGGGCGCACCGAGCACGATGCGCAGCACGGCGTCCACGAACTCACTCGGCGCCGCGGCGCCCGAAGCCTGGCCGAACGACCCGACGAGGACGAACACCAGCACCACGATGGTCGTCAACCGGACACCACCCCGCGCGCCGCCGCCGTACCTGAGAGCCAGCAGCGCGCACACCCAGACGAGGACCCACGGCGCCATCAGGTCACCCGTCCCGTAGGCCGTGAGCCCGCCCTGCAGCGAGAGCACGACCACCAGTCCGGCGAACGCCAGCCCGAACAACAGCAGCCTCGCCGCGCGTACCTGCAGGGGCATCACGGACCGGGTGGACACGTTCATGGGACCTCTCGTGCTTGCTCGACCTGGACGTGCGGAGCAGCACTGTCCCGCAACGGAGCCGGATCGGCCACCCTTTTGCCGCCCGGTCCCCCACCCCGTCAGTCCACCGGCGCGTTCCCCGTCAGCGCCGTCAGGCTGGAGCGGATGTGGTCCATGTGGGCGCGCACGGTGTCCGCCCGTTCGCCGTGCTCGCGCAGCACGCGGTCCGTCTCCCGGGTGACGCGGTCCTCGTGGACCCGGGCCTCGGCGAGCACGGCGGCCGCCCGGGCCTCGGCCTCGGACTGCAGCTGCGCCGCGGACTCCTCCGCCTCGGCGAACGTGAGCCTGGCCTCCGCGAAGGCGGCCTCCGCGCGCTCCCCCAGCTCCGCGTGGCGGGCGTCCGCGGCAGCCTCCCGTCCGGCCTCCGCGCGGTCCGCCTCCGCCCACCGCTCGGCGTGCTCCGCCTCCTGCTCGCCGAGCAGCCCCTCCGTGCGCTCCCGCACCTCCCGCAACGCCTCCAGCGACGCCCTCCGGTTCTCCTTCACCTCGCGCCGCGCCGTGATCCGTACGTCGTCCGCCTCGGTCCGCGCCGCGAGCAGCACCCGCCGTGCCCCCTCCTCCGCCTCCTCCCGCACCCCGTCGGCGTACGCCCGCGCGGCCTCCCGCACCCGGTTCCCCGCCGCCTCCGCCTCCCCGGCGGCCCGCTCGTGCTCCCGGCGGGCGTCCGTCCGCACCGCCTCGGCCTGCTCCACCCCCAGCTCGAAGAGCTGCCGGGCCCCCTCACCGAGCGCCTCGTACGTCTGCGGGACGAGCCGTGCCACCGCCTCCCGCAGCCGGCCCGCCTCCTCCTCCATCTCCCTGGCCAGCACAGTCAGCCGCGCGGCCCGCTCCCACGCGGCGTCACGCTCCGCGGAGAGTGCCGCCTCGTACGCGTCGACCTGCGCGGAACGGTAACCGCGCCGCACGACCGCGAAGCCGTACCGCGCCACCGGCTCGCTGCTCATCCTCGGACCCCTCTCCGCCGTACCCACACACCACATGACGACCGCGAAAAAACGAACAATTCGCGCACATCTTGGTGGATCAGACAGAAGAGTCCATAACGCGACACTCTTCCCGGGGGTAACGGCCGACGGGCACACACGAAAGGGCGCCCCGCAGCACACGCCGAGCGCGAACACGCCGAGCGCACACCCCGCCGAGCGCACGCACGCCGAGCCCGTGTCGAGCACACGTCGAGCAGATGCGAGAGGGCCGGGCCCGGTCGTACGACCGGGCCCG